>JAPULJ010000044.1 GCA_027295145.1 Alphaproteobacteria bacterium
CCCTGTTCCTGTTCAACCAGTTCGGCGATCTGGAACGGAGTTCCCTGCGTCCCGGCAACGTCCACTCTGCCGATGACTGGCAAAGTGTTCTGAAACCGGTTGTCGTTCGCTACAAGGGTCGGAAGGTACGACTGTATTCCCGAGGTGACGCCGCCTTTGCCTCGCCGGATTTTTACGAATATCTCGAAGCCGAGGGCTTCCTGTACGCGATCCGGTTGCCAAAGAACCAGATTCTTCAGGAAAGCATCGGCTATCTGCTGACGCGACCCGTTGGCCGCCCGCCCAACCATGTACTTCACTTCCATGCCAGTTTCAGTTATCAGGCCGGAAGCTGGGACAGGAAGCGGCGCGTGGTAGCCAAGGTGGAATGGCATCCCGGCGAACTGGTTCCTCGTGTCGGCTTCATCGTCACCAACCTGTCGCGGCCCGCCGAGCGAGTAGTTGCTTTCTATAATCAGCGGGGAAAAGCGGAGCAATACATCAAGGAAGGCAAGTACGCGATCAAATGGACCCGGCCGTCCTGCGGCAAGTTCCGCAACAACGAAGTTCGGCTTCAGCTTCACGCCCTGGCCTACAACCTTGCCAACTTCATGCGGACTTTGGCTTTGCCCGAAGAGGTGGAGCATTGGTCACTGACGACATTGAGAGATAAACTGGTCAAGATTGGAGCCAAGGTTGTTCGCCATGGCCGGTACGTCACGTTCCAACTGGCAGAGGTGGCCGTGCCGAGAAACTTGTTCCAGAAAATCTTGGGCTTGATCAATGATCTACGGCGAAGACCCGTTCCGGCGTAGGCCGAGGGAATTGACGGCGAGGTGAAAAGTGCGGGAGAGGTGCGTCTGGATGGCGAAAAATATGGGAAAAGGGCATTCAGAACGCCGCTAAATCATAAAATCTGAGGTGCCGGGTGGTCGGAGAAAACAATTCATCTGAAAGCGGTGCGATTATGTATGATTGTGTCGAGTTTGAAGATTACTTGGGAAATGTCGGTAAAACGGCTTGGCTTCCAAGGTCGCCGCCGCCATTACCGCGCACAGGTGCTCCGATAGGGCGTCTACCGCTGGATTCTGCGCGTCTGTCGTCATTGCCCCCGTCTATTGATTGCCGCCTGCACGACGCCCTGCTTTTGCCTGCATTGTAGTAGTGATGCGTGCATATGGTAGGTCGTGCCCCGGCAGTTTACAAGGATAGGCAAGTTGATTTGTATGCCCGCCTTGAGCGCGGACCTTGGGCTCCTTATAGTTTAAATTGATGGCCATCCGACCCAAGCTTAAAATTCTATACACCGGAGCCGATCCAACGGGTGAGGTCGATACCCGTGAATTGACGCCCCTGGTTCACGTCCACATTCCCAAATGTGCGGGAACCACGCTGGACCACGTGATTATGGGCTTGGCGAAAGCATGTAGCCGGCCAGGAATTCGCTTCAGGGGCACGATTTACGGCCAGGCATTCTCAGGGACGGAAAGAGAGGAAGCGTGGAAGAAGGCCGAAGGCTCTCACTACCCGATAGGCTGGCTCTATGCGTCGGGACACATTCCCTATGGCCACTTTCCTTATCACGGGGGCGCGGCCGATGAGGTCTCGATCATTCGCGATCCCCCCTCGCGCTTAATTTCGATGTTTCGGATGGGGGTCAAGCGGGGGGCCTGGAAGGCGACAACGGCGGTCAAGGATCTTTTCGATGCCGGCCTGTTTGCACCTGATTCTATGGTGCGGCAGCTCTGTGGCGAGAGGTCGAGGGACAGGGCCCTGGATGACCGAGATGTCGAAACGGCGGTTGGCAATTTCCAACGCATGAAATACGCGGGCCGAATAGAGGAATTCGGAGCCATCCTCGGGGCTATCTTAGCCGCTTACAGGATACCCTATATCGCCTACCACAATTTTCAAGTTGGCGAACCTGGACGAGACCAGGAGCGCGATCGGCTTACCGAGGCTTTCGCGCCCTATATGCGGTTGGATAAGGCGTTCTTCGATCTCGCTGCCACCAACCGCCGGGTCTCCCGTCAAATGCAGGAGATCTCCATAACGGATGTTGCACCCTCGGCGGCGGTGCTTCTGGCAAGTCCCCTTATTGTTCCCGAAAATGGAATGGATATACAATCGGCATTTGTCAGCGTCGAATCCATTATCGACATTTAAGGTCTATAGGCATTCGGTTCGCTTTGTCAGACTCACTGCGCATGGTCTGGCTGATCGGAATCGCGCAAGACTACCAAGCAGCGAGTTGTTGCCACTCGGCAAGCGCAGCAGCGCAGTTCTGCTTGAAGGTATCGCGGCGGTCGAGGTGGTGGTCCTGGATGAAGTGGTTTTAGTAGTTCAAGGTAATGCAACTAGGACCATTGGTGTTTCAAATAGCTCTACTCAGACACAATGCGCAGCCGGTGTTGAGTCCGTGAACATTGCTTGTGACGCAAGCAGCGCAGTGAACTGCACAGGTTTCTGGCGCGTAGACCTTATCCCAACTGATTCGTAGCTTACACTTATCCAGGATGTCCCATGACTTGTGTGCCATCTTAACGAACTTTTGGGGGGCTCATTTAGGGCCATAGTTATTCAAGATTGGAGTGTCTGGCATCACCCCTTTACGAGGTGCACGCGTATCACCGTAACATCTACAACGCTTACTTATATGACCTGTGTGCTCGAAAGCTCCTAAACCTCACCTGAGATTCCGGATTTTGCCCCCTACCCCTAATCGGTCAAATCAGGGCAGAAACTGGTCAATAGGGACCAAACTTCAACGCTGAATTGGGGAGGTTGGTGTGTGCGGATGGGTTCCGGAGGGACACGCCGTATCGATAATGACGTCCGCTTTACATTAGGCTTCGGACCCATAAAAGGGATTCCCAGTTAAGCAGCCAAGCGCCCAAAATGCAATATAGCGCCTTGCCCCAAGGGCCCACGGATATTTCGGTCTCTGCCCATCGTCGAACGATCGTCCCGCTGTGCGGACCAACGCAGTCTCTTGGCGCCGGCGGAAAATTGGGAGAACTCGGAGCCTGTGCACCCTACCGGTGAGCAGCACTTTTCCCCAAAACAGTCAAGTCCAGCTCGCCATGCCTTCGCCCAGCCACCCCTCGTCCTTGAGGTGGGACATCATCATATCCTTGTAGGGTTCGGCACAGCCGGTGTCGTCGTACAACTTTCTAGGGGGTAAATCGGACATTGGCAGGTCGCAAAATTTGCATATTTGGGCAAGGGTTGACGATGGATCAGCCACCATTTGTTCGTAACCGACGGCCAGACATCTCTCCGGTTCCGCTTTCAGCCAGTCATGGACCGCCGAGCGCCATGATCGAATGTGCCGCATGATGCTTGAGAGCCGATAGGCATAATCAAAATCGCCTTTAATATAATTACTTAAAAATATTCTAAGGGCATTGTCCCAGATATCACGATCCGTAAAAATAAAGTAAACATTAGGCATCATCGATTTAATGTTATCGATATTATTTATCAAATACTCGGCGTGTATTGTCACGGTATATGCCGAACAGCCGCCCAGGTGATCGGCCAGTTTGGCTTGCAGCAATTCCCGAAATTCGGAGAAATAACTTGTTATTGGATCGTCGGGCATGTTGGCACCCGTGAGCCCCAGCCGTTGGTTTAGCTCTTCCACTATTTCGGAAAAGATGTTGCTTTCGTAGCCCCTTTTCATGCTCGGGACCCTTGCCATCAGCTCTTCCGCCGTCGATTTTCCCGACCGCGGCATGCCGGTAATAATCACGAAAGGGGGCTGCCCAGACCCACGCGAAGGGGAAAGGCTTGGGTCACGCGAAGTATCGTCTTTCCGGGGCCCGGTCTTACTCGGGACATCGGCGGTTTGCTCCTCCTCAATTCGATAATGGGTGCAGTAATCCCCGTTGGCGCGCACCGCCTCGTGCCATGACTCCTCGAATTTGTTGACCCTCTCGAGCGCACGCGCCTTGGCGAAATCGAGGTTGATCCGCAGATTGATATTTTCAGGGCCTAAGGCCTTCCTCGCCCGGTCGATCTGCTGGCATAAATCGAGACCCCATTGGTCGGAACCGAAAAGGCTCAGCCCCGCTAGGGCCTGATAGGAGATGGGATCGATTTTCAGTGCCGCCTTGTACGCGTTAATGGCTTCCCGCGGTTTGTGGTAGGAGATATAGATATTGGCCAAGAGTTCAAATACCCGGGGATTTCTGGGGCGAAGGGATTGCACTCGGCGTATCAGGGCCCGACTCTCTTCGAAGAAGCCCCGCCGGGCCCGGATTTGCGCCAGCAAGACGAGCGCATCCACGAAGTCCGGCCGCTGGTCAAGTGCCTGCCGCAGTGAGGATTCGGCAGCGAGGCAATGATTGAGTTGAAAGCGGACATGGCTCAGTTGGTATAGCAGGTCGGGATTATTCGGCATTCGGTCGAGCAGCGCTTCAAAAATGTCTTCGGCCTCGGCAAGCCTGTTCTGTGTGCCAAGGAGAAAACCCAAATTGTTCTGCACTGTGATTGCGCCGGGATCGTCGTCTATGGCGCGGCGAAACTGTTCCTCGGCCGCAGAAAAATCTCCGGTCTTCATATAGGTCGCGCCGAGGTCGTTCCGCGCATCAACATCCCGGGGTGTCAACGCCAACACTTTTTCCAGTGTCCCAATCGCCTCGTCGTCGCAATCAAGCGCGATAAGGATCGTCGCCTCGCCCCTCAAATACTTGGCCACATCGGGGGCGAGTTCCACGGCACGCCGCGCATGGAGAAGGGCATCCGAATGCCGCCTGGCGAGGTAAAGAACTCCGGCCATCTGATCGTGGTATGCGGCATTGTCCGGGTCTCTTTCCAACGCCCGTTCCAGGGTACCAGTGGCGCCGGCGAGGTCGCCCCTTTGAAGCGCCGACGTGACATCCGAAATGATATCGTTTTGGCCCCCTGACTGGCCGCTCATACTATTTTCACCCGTCCCATGGATTGTATCCCAATGGCCCGCGGGCCTGTGGTATGCCATCCGTTGGCCGCCGATGCAAGCTTAGGCTATTTCGTGAGGTCGCCGAATTGTTTCTGCCGCGCCTCGGCCGATGGTCGTCATGGCACCGAGGATTGCCGCCC
>JAPULJ010000440.1 GCA_027295145.1 Alphaproteobacteria bacterium
GGTGCAGGCCGAGCCCGAGGAGACGCAGATATCCCTCGCCAGCGCCTCGATCAGCGCCGTGCCGTCGGTCCCTGCGAAACTCAGATTGAGGTTGCCGGGCAGCCGGTTCTGAAGATCGCCGTTGAGCGTGACCCCGGGCAATGCCCTGTTCAGCCGCTGGTGCAATCGATCGCGCATGCCGGCCAGCCTTTCGCCTTCCGCCGCCATCTCGCGGCCGGAAATCTCGCAAGCCAGGCCGAAGCCGACGCATAGCGCCGGCGCAAGCGTGCCCGAGCGCATTCCCCGCTCCTGCCCACCGCCGTCGATCAGCGGAATGAGGCGCACCCGCGGCCGGCGGCGCACATAGAGCGCGCCGATGCCCATCGGCCCATAGAGCTTGTGGCCTGAAATGCTCATCAGATCGATCTGCGCGGCCGCGACATCGATCGCGATCTTGCCGACCGCCTGGGCCGCATCGGTGTGGAAGAGAGCACCTTTGTCTTTTGCCAGCGCGCCGATCTCGTTGATCGGGGCCAGGATGCCGACCTCGTTGTTCGCCGCCATCACGGAAATCATCAGCGTGCGTTCGGTAATCGCGCCCGCGAGCCGGTCCATATCGAGAGCGCCGTTAGCCTCGACCGGAAGATATGTGACCGAGATCCCCTCGCGTTCGAGCCGGCGGCAGCTTTCGATAACGCATTTGTGTTCCGTGGCAACGGTGACGATGTGATCGCGCCCCTCATGCTCGAGCGAAAAGCGCGCCGCGCCCTTGATCGCCAGGTTGTTCGATTCGGTCGCGCCCGAGGTGAAAACGATCTCGCGCGGGTCGGCGCCGATCAGGGCCGCTACTTGCGCGCGCGCCTTCTCGACCGCCTCCGCCGCGCTCTGCCCGGCGCTGTGCTGGATGCTGTGCGGGTTGCCGAATTCGAGCTCATGGAAAGGCTGCATCGCCTCGACGACGCGGCCGTCGGTCGGGGTTGTCGCCTGATAGTCGAGATAGATCATGGCGCTCATGCCGCGCTCATTCGTGGGCTTGCAAGGGCAGCCCAAGCGTCGAGAAAACGCGCGATATCGGCATTGCTGGTCTCGCGGCCGAGGCTGACCCGGATGGCGCAGGCCGCCCAGTCCTCGCCTACTCCCATCGCCCGCAATACGTGCGAAGGCGCGACCTTGCCCGACGAGCAGGCAGCCCCTGCGCTGACCGCGATGCCGGTCAGATCCAGCGACATGATTTGCGTCTCCGCGGACCGCCCCGGAATGCCGATATTCACCGTGTTGGCCAGGCGCGGCGCTCCGGCCCCGAAGATGCGCGCGCTGGGGATGCGGGCCAACGCCTCGCGCTCGAGCCGCTCGCAATGTCCGGCGATACGTTCGATCTCGTCGAGCCTCCCCGCAGCTTGCGCTGCCGCGCCAAAACCGGCGATGCCGGCGACGTTCTCGGTGCCACCACGCCGGCCACGCTCCTGACCGCCGCCAACATTGAGCGCGGCGAGATCGATAGGATCGGCGACGATCAGCGCTCCTGCGCCCTTCAGGCCGCCGATCTTATGGGCCGATAGGGTCATCATGTCCGCGCCCAATCCTGCGAAATCGATGGCCAGCTTGCCCGCGCCCTGGACCGCATCGCAGTGGAACAGGGCCCCGTGATGGTGCGCGATCCGGCAGATTTCCTCGACCGGTTGGATGACACCTGTTTCGTTGTTGGCCAGCATCACCGAGACCAGGGCCGGCGTTTTGGTTTCGCCGAGCAGGGAATCGAGAACGCCGGGATCAACGATACCCTCGCTGTCGACCGGGATGCGGATCGCCTCGGGCGCCTCCTGCAGTACTGAATCGTGCTCGACCGCCGAGACCAGGATGGCGCGCCTATCGCTTCCTCTCAAGGCCAGATTGTTGGCTTCGGTGCCGCCGCTGGTGAACACGACCTGACTTGGGACAGCGCCCACCAAGCCGGCAACCTGCTCGCGGGCATACTCGACGAGACGGCGCGCGGCGCGGCCGAAGCGGTGGACCGATGAGGGATTGCCGGTGATGCCAAGCGCGCTGACGGCCGCCGCCCTAGCTTCTTCCCGCAAGGGCGCGGTCGCATTGTAATCGAGATAGGTCAGAATATTCGCCACTGCTCCACCCGTGTTGCCAGGAGACGAATTGCCTCCTGTTAAGGCCTATTTCCCCGAACAGACCTTGAATTTTCCACGCTCAATTGCAATATGCCGCTTGACGGACGCTTCATTTGGGGCGTCCGTTCGTTCCTTGGGCCCGCCCTGGTCGGGGCCTTGTTTCATTCGGGCGATGAACAAACATTGTATAACAGGCTGCCCATCATCGTGATCAACGGATATTGCGATTCAACACACAAAAATCCAGGCCTGCTTGTTGTGACTTGCTGGCCTAAGCGATCGGGAGAGCGCCATGCCTGAGGTCATCATCCCCGGTCCCGACGGGCGCCTCGAAGGGCGCTACCAGCACAACCGCGATGCGACGGCGCCGCTTGCCCTGCTCCTGCATCCCCATCCCGAGCATGGCGGAACGATGAACAACAAGGTCGTCTACCATCTTTATCACGCTTTTGCGCGGCGCGGTTTTTCGGTGCTGCGGTTTAATTTCCGCGGCGTTGGGCGAAGCCAGGGACGTTTCGACCGCGGCGAGGGCGAGCTTTCCGATGCCGCCTCGGTACTCGATTGGATGCAGAGCCACAATGAGAGCGCCGACGGCTGCTGGATCGCCGGATTTTCATTCGGCGCCTGGATCGGCATGCAGTTGCTGATGCGCCGGCCCGAAATACAGGGCTTTATCTCCGTATCGCCACCGGCAAGCATGTACGATTTCACCTTCCTCGCCCCCTGCCCTTCATCGGGCATGATGATCCATGGCGGCGAAGATACCGTTGTGCCCGAAGAATCGGTCGACAAGTTGGTGACCAAGCTGCGCAGCCAGCGGGGCATCGAGATCGACTACCGCATCATCAAGGGCGCCGATCATTTCTTTTCAGCGCATATCGACGAGTTAGTCGGCAATGTCGAGGGCTACCTCGAGAAAGCCGGCGCCGGCCTCGGAGAAGCCGCCGCTGCAGGGTAATTCCGACGGCTCTCCCTTATCTGCTTTGCCGCCTCTGATCGGCCTTTGCCCGCGCCGACGGGGCGCCCGAACCTGCGCCGGTGAATTTTCCCCCTGTGGTCGGCCGCTTCACCCCGGTCGTGCTTGGTAGGGTCAACGCCAAACCCTCACGCGAGCGCACCGCGAGGTAGGCAAAGGCGTGCGCCTCGAAGGCGTCGCCGTCCCAGCCGATCTCCTCGATGGGCGCCAACGTCGGCTCGTCGAGCGCTTCCCTTAGGGCCTGCATAAGGCTTGGATTGTGGCGGCCACCGCCAGTGACCAGCCATTTGGTTTGGCCGGGTCGGCGCATGCCATCCGGGAAATGCTCGCGCGCCCGCGCCACCGCGCCTGCGGTAAAGGCGGTCAGGCTCGCCGCCCCGTCCTCGGGCGACAGCAGCACCACGGGACCTAGGTCGAAATCGTTGCGGTCCAGCGATTTGGGCGGCGGAAGGTCGAAGAATTTCTGCTCCAACAACGCGCTCAGCGCGGCCCGATCGGGCGTTCCGGCGGCGGCCAGCCGGCCGCCGGCATCATGGAGCTGGCCGGTATGGCGGCGCGTCCAATCGTCGATCAGAGCGTTGCCGGGGCCGGTGTCGAAAGCGAGGATGGTGTCGGTATCGGGCGACGCCGCTTCGATATCGAAGCCTTCGCCGATCCAGGTCAAATTGGCGACGCCGCCGACATTGAGCACGGCAATCGAGGCATGGGTGAGTCGCAGCGGCGCGGTGATCGCGGCGTGGAAGAGCGGCACCAACGGCGCGCCCTGGCCGCCCTCGGCAACATCGCGGCTGCGGAAATCGGAGACTACCGCGATGCCAGTGCGTTCGGCCAGTAGGCCGGCATCGCCGATCTGCACGGTGCGTCCTTCGGACGGGCGGTGCAATGTCGTGTGTCCGTGGAAGCCGATCAGATCGACCGCATCGGGCATTAGCTCGGCTGACTTCAGGAGACCGGCTACCGCCTCGGCATGGGCTAGGGTTAGCTCGTGCTCGACCTCGGCGGCAGGCCCACCGCCGCCCAGGATGGCGCGCAGGCGCTCGCGTAATCCCGTCTCATACGGCGTCGTGGCGCTTGGCCCGGCACGGACGAGCGCGCATCCATCGGTTTCGAGCAGGCCCGCATCGATACCGTCGAGCGAGGTGCCACTCATCAACCCAAGCGCGGTTTGTGTTTTGCTTGTCATGCTCCTCCTATACCAGAAACCAATGCGGTTACCCCACCGGCGTCACCTCCGACTTGATCGGGGGTGACGCGGTAGGAGGATGGGGCTCGTTGTTGGCGTGGAGTGATTGTGCTAACCAAACCGGCGGTGGGCAAACCAATCAATCTCCGAAGTCCAATTCGATCGCCATGACCAAGCTTCGTTCCGACTTCCTGCGCGTGCTCCAAGAGCGCGGCTACATCCATCAATGCACCGATCTCGATGGGCTCGACGCGAAGGCGTGCTCGGGCGTGGTTACGGCCTATGTCGGCTACGATGCAACTGGCGATAGCCTGCATATCGGCCATCTCGTATCGATCATGATGCTGCGCTGGATGCAGAAGACCGGCCACAAGCCGATCGCGCTGATGGGTGGCGGCACGACCAAGGTCGGCGATCCCTCGGGCAAGGACGAAACACGCAAATTGCTTTCGGGCGAAGAAATCGACGCCAACATCGCCAGCATCAAGCAGACCTTCGAGAACTTCTTAAATTTCGGCGGCGGACCGGCAGACGCAATTATGGTCAACAACGCCGACTGGCTTGACGAGCTAGCCTACATCCCATTTCTGCGCGAGGTCGGCCGGCACTTCACCATCAACCGAATGCTGACATTCGACAGCGTGAAACTCCGGCTTGAGCGAGAGCAGCCGCTGACTTTCCTCGAATTCAATTACATGATCCTGCAGGCCTACGACTTCCATGAGCTCTCCAAGCGCCACGATTGCGACCTGCAGATGGGCGGCTCGGACCAGTGGGGGAATATCGTCAGCGGCGCCGACCTGGCGCGCCGGATCAGCGGCGCCGAACTCTTCGGACTGACGACGCCGCTCATCACCACGTCATCGGGCGCCAAGATGGGCAAGACCACCCAAGGCGCTGTCTGGCTCAACCCCGATCGGCTCTCGGCCTACGATTATTGGCAGTTTTGGCGCAATACAGACGACGGCGATGTCGCCCGCTTCATGCGTCTCTTCACAGACCTGCCGCTGGACGAAATCGCAAGGCTGGAAAAGCTCAAAGACCAAGAAATCAACGAAGCCAAAAAAGTCCTCGCCGACGCTGCCACCGTATTATGCCGGGGTGAGGACGCGGCCAAGGAAGCGGCCGAAACGGCGCGCCGGACCTTCGAGGAAGGTGCCGCTGCCGCAGGCTTGCCGGTCGTCGAAATCACGCTCAAGGAGATCGAATCCGGGATCGCCGCATTCGAGGCTTTTCGCCGCGCCGGACTGGCGTCCTCCAGCAGCGAGGCGCGCCGTCTGATCAAGGGCGGCGGCGCCCGCATCAACGATGAAAAAATCACCTCCGAGACGGAAGACATCCCCCTCGACGCCCTCGATGCCGACGGCGTCATGAAACTCTCGGCCGGCAAAAAACGCCACGCCCTGATCCGGGCGGTTTAGTTCGGTCTAGCGGTCGCGCGGATTAAGCGGGATTTCGGCTCTGTTAGGGCCGTTGTCGCGGAACTTGCGCCACAGCCCGCGCAGGAAGGCCGGCGTCAATGCCGAAAGCGAATGGACTTCGAGCTTGGGGTGTTTCAACGGACCCTCGGCGGTGTAGGCGGTTGCGATAATACCGCTATTCTTACCGCCGACCAGGATCTCGCCGACCAGCGGCAGCTTTCCGAGGATGCTGTTGAGGGTGTAGTTGGGCACCACGGTGCCGTCCATCTCGATGCGCTGCGCGGTCAAATCGAGCGTTCCCTCGAAGGTGATGCCAAGCTGCGAGCCGATTGCGCGACCGTTGCGGACGCGGATGACACCCTTGCGGTATTCGAACGGCGCGATGAACTCCCTGAAGAGGACGCCTTTTTTGTTGTTGAATGCGCCGAGCAATCCTTCGAGCGAGCCCATCTCAACGATCCGCTTGAGGGTCGGCGCCTTGGTCAGCCGATAGTTCCGCATCGCGATCAGCCCGACGAAACGCTCGCCGCGTTTGCCGACGATCGAGCCGCGAATGTCGAGGGTGCCGCCGGTGACATTATCCATGATGTTGAGGGCGCGTAATGTAGCGCCGGCGTCGCGGGTGGAGATCGCCATCGCCCGGCCCGGTCCGCGTTCGGCGAAGCGTACGCGCAGCGGTTTGCCAGGGGCGACCAGGGAATCAAAATGAATGACGGTCCAGCGCCCGCCGATCCGGGCGGCCCGTCCGCGAACGTTGCCAAGGTAACGGCTGTCGCTGAAATAGACGCGCCCAACCGCCAACTGCAGGGCCAGATTCTGCTTTGGTTGGCTTGTCCGATCGTCCTTGGCGTTGCGGTCGCTCTCGATGAGCTTGGCGCCGTCAAGGCTGGTTCCCTTGATCGACAGGTTGTAGCCACCATCCTCTCGCGCGCTGACCTGGATCGCGACATCGGTACGAGCGTAGCGCACCCGATCGAGCTTGAGCTTGGCAAGTCTCTTGCCGTCCTTGGACAGGCTAGCTGAGCCGGCGACACTTAAACCCGCAGATTCGATCGATATTTTTGGGATCGATTGCACTCGCCCCTTGCTCATGGTGGCGGTGATCCGGGCGGTGCCAGCCACCCCCACCGGCTTGTTCCAGCCGATGAAAGGGATGCTCATAGAGGCCTGTTTGAGATCGATACGGGCGTCTATGTGCTGGGCGCCAAGTGAAAACTTGGTGAGTTCGACCCGAACCTTCAGCGGGCCGTCGATAAATGGCCCCACGGCAAGTCCAAAAGCCTCGCGCACCGCCTTGTCGGCCAGACCTTCGATGGTGATCCGGCGGCGAAAATTAGGATTTTGCGCGAATTTCTCGATCCAAGTGATGCGCGCGAATTTCTTGCCCACTTTTATCCGACCCTTTACCGACATCTGGGTCTTGTCGATATCGAGGACCAAGTCGCCGCCCTTGAGGTCGAGACCGAAGAGCCCTTTTTTCCAAGTGAATTTTGTGATCTTTACCGCCCCAGTCAGGTCTACCTCATCGAAGGTCAACGCGTCGATCAATGGAAGCTCGATGCGCAGCCGGATATCCGCCACACCGCCTGTTGATTTGGGGGAAATCCCCACCTTGGAAGCATAACCCAGCGGCGACAGATCGATTATCCGCAATGCCTCGCTCAAACGGCCTTTGAGTCCGCTGTCGACAATAACCCGTTGGTGCATCAGCTCGCTGCTGGTCAAGCCGACGATCCTGACCGTCGTATTGTCCAGCAATAGCTTATCGAGGCGGCCGGTTGCGACTTTGAAATCGATGCGATCCTCGGTAAAAGTCGCAGTGCCAGAGATGCCGCGCACCGGCGGCAATCCCCTGATGTATGTGATAGACAAGTCACGATACAAAAAAGTGCCGTTGAGCTCATCTATGTTCAACTCGACGCCGCCGCCAAAGCTCAGTTTGACCTTGGCCTCGACCTCCGGCAGGAAACCCTCGCGAATATTGGCAAGGACCCAGCGGCGCCCGCCATCGTCGAGGCCGGACGGCCAGAATGTCCCCAACTGACGGACCGGAATGTTCCGCATCGTCGCCCACATCCGCAGCTTCGCGCGCCCGCCGAGACTGGTTACCGAACCGCTTCCCTTCAAGACCGGGCCGCCGAAATCGATGGCGAAGGTTTTGACGGAAATGTTCTTGAAATCGCCTTCGATCTGCCCGTTCAGCACCAACGAGCGGATCCGAATTTTCTGCTGGTAGGGTTTGGGCAGAACGATCGAACCCGCTCCGCCTTTTATCTCGAACTTGAGCGGGCCCAACCGGCCGGCTTTGTCGATGGCCAGAGTTATTTTCCCGTCGAGGGGAACCCGCACTGCGTTGAGGGCGCCCAGACTCGCCTGATTTCCGCCGGCTTGGGCGAACAGACCCGGCTGGAGCCCTGAGAATGTGAGCACCATCTCGGCGTTGCGCGTGGATTTTCCATAGATGCCGACGGCCTTGAACTGGACTTGACGCTCGCGGATCTTGACCGTCAACTCGGCGCTCATCCGCACCCCGCGGGCGCCGCGCGCCAGCAGCAGCTTGGCCGCCGGCGCATACCATTCGAGCCCCAAATGACGGTCGCGAATGGTCAGATTGGCACCGGTGATGCGGATCGCAGATAAGTATGAAAGCGGCTCGCCACGCTTGTCGGAAAGCAGGTTGGCAAGAAATGCGCTAGGCAACGGCGATGCCGCCTTGTCCTTTGCGGCGCCGCGTATGCCAAGGGAAAATCGCCCTGCTCCGTCACGCTCCAGAAGCAGGCTGGGCCGGCGGACTTCGAGGCTGGTCGGTGCGATCATGCCGCGCAGCAACGCCTGGGTGCTGAAGCGGACGATTACCTCGGGGACCCGGGCGACCGGCCCGCCATCTTTGCGCGTCACCTGAATATCGCGCACATGGACAACGACCGGCCGTTCCCAGCCGCCCCATTCGGCAACGGTGTGGCCGACCTTGATCCTGTATTCGCCGCTTGCCGGTGTCAGCGCGCGCTCAACATAAGGCGAGAAATAGTCAAGCGCGAGCGGCCCGGTCGACAGGCGCCAGCCAAGCACACCGAGGGCGACGACGATCCCGGTCAATGTGACCGCGACGATCTCGATGGTGATTTTAGTCGCCCTGCGGAGCACTTTGCTAACGCTTCCTCATGGTATTGACCCGCCTCTACTGGATAGAATTCAACAGGGTATCCATCAGTTGAATTCTATCCACTAGCCTTCGCCCACCTTCGGACAATTGTAATTGACCAACGCGCCATGATCGAGCTTCCAGCCCTGACAGGCAACAAAAGGCAACCAAGACCAGGCTATCGCACCGCCGCGGTGCTGGGGCTGGAGCGGTGGAACGACGCTATTAGCGTGCTGGAAGACCGCGCTCTTGCCAAAACCGCTGGCGCATTGATGGCCAGCAAGCCCGTTGGCCTCCTTCTCGAAGCGGTGTTTGGAAGTAGCCCGTTTCTGACACGTTGTCTGCTGCAGGATATCGGGAGTGCGGTGGATCCACTCAAGGCCGGACCGCAGAAAATTTTCGCCCGCACGATCGCCGAAATGAGAACGAACGCGGCGGCGGCCGAGGGCGAGAACACGTTGATGCGCATCCTGCGGGTAGCACGGCGGCGCATAGCGCTTATCGTCGCCCTGGCCGACATCGCCGGGGTTTGGCCGGTCACGCGGGTAACCCAGGCGCTGAGCGACTTTGCGGAAGCCACGCTCGACGCAAGCCTTGGGTTTCTCTTGCGTCAGGCCGCCAGTGCATTCCCCGCCGGCGCCGCGCCTCAGCTCGAAGCCAGCGGCTATATTGTTCTTGGGATGGGCAAGCTCGGCGGGTGCGAGCTCAACTATTCGAGCGATATCGACCTGATCGTGCTCTTCGACGAAGACCGGCTGGCCGGCAGTGTGCCCGAGGATTTATCACAGCTCTATATACGGCTAACCCGCGATCTCGTGCGTATCCTGGAGAGCCGTACCGGCGACGGCCACGTCTTCCGAACCGATTTACGCTTGCGTCCCGATCCCGGTGCTACACCGCCGGCGCTTTCGGTCCTCGCTGCCGAGACCTACTACGAAAGTTTGGGCCAGAACTGGGAACGCGCGGCGATGATCAAGGCGCGGCCGGTCGCCGGCGACCGCGAGGCCGGGGCCGCTTTCCTAAAGCGAATGGCGCCATTCATCTGGCGTAAACACCTCGATTTTGCAGCGATCGCCGATATCCATTCGATCAAGCGGCAGATACACGCCCATCGCGGCGGCGGCGAAATCGCCATCGCCGGTCACGACGTGAAGCTCGGCCGGGGCGGCATCCGCGAGATCGAGTTCTTCGCCCAGACCCAGCAATTGATCTGGGGGGGACGGAACCGCGGCCTGCGCGCACGTGGAACCTGCGAAACCTTGCGGGCGCTGGCCGGCGCCGGCCGCATCAGTGAACAGGCCGCCGAGGAAATGAGCGAATCTTACGAATTTCTGCGCCGACTCGAGCACCGGCTGCAGATGGTCGACGACCAGCAGACCCACAAGCTGCCCTCCGACGATGCGGGATTTGCTGCGATTGCCGGCTTCATGGGTTTCGAAGACGAACGGGATTTTGCCGAAACGCTCGAAGGCACCTTGCGCACCGTCGAGCGCCACTACGCGCATCTTTTCGAGGAGGCGCCGGCCTTGGGCGCCTCCGGTAATCTCGTTTTCACCGGCGGCGAGCACGATCCCGATACGCTTGCGACGCTCACAAAACTCGGTTTCAGTGAGCCGGAGCGGGTCTCGAACATCGTGCGCGGCTGGCACCGGGGCCGAACCAAGGCGACCCGCAGCCAACGCAGCCGCGAAATCCTGACCGAGCTGATGCCGGTGCTGATCGAGGCGCTGAGCAGCACCTCCGATCCCGACGCCGCATTCCTGAAGTTCGATGAGTTCCTCATCGCCCAGCCCGCCGGCGTACAGCTCTTCTCGCTGTTACACGCCAACCCCGGCCTACTCGATTTGGTTGCCGAGATTATGGGTAGCGCTCCAGGTTTGGCGGCTCGGCTCGGCGCCAATCCCTCGCTGTTCGAAGCAGTGGTCAGCGAAGGTTTCTACGACCCCCTACCGGAGCGAAAAATGCTGGCCGTCGAGCTCGGCGATTTGCTCGCCGATGCGCCCCTATTCGAGGACATTCTCGACCAGGTTCGACGCTGGACCTATGACCGCCGTTTCCAGGCAGGCATCCAATTCTTTCGCGACCAGATCGGCGCCAAGGAATCCGGTGCGGCGCTTTCCAACATCGCCGAGACCGCGCTCACCGCGTTGCAGCCCGCGGTCGAGAACGATTTCGCCGAACGCCATGGCCGGATAACCGGGGGTGGCATGGCGATTGTGGCTCTCGGCAAACTCGGTGGCAGCGAGATGACAATGACCTCCGATCTCGATCTGATCTTCCTCTACGAGGTATCCGAAGGGGCCGAACAGTCGGACGGTAAGCGGCCCCTGTCGCCGGGCCACTATTTCACCCGGTTGAGCCAGGCCATGCTCAACGCAATTACCGCACTGACCGCCGAGGGT
Organism: Alphaproteobacteria bacterium; assembly: GCA_027295145.1. Taxonomy (GTDB): domain Bacteria; phylum Pseudomonadota; class Alphaproteobacteria; order JAPULJ01; family JAPULJ01; genus JAPULJ01. The sequence continues at coordinate 11,224 of JAPULJ010000440.1, forward strand.
CGGCTCTACGAGGTTGACATGCGCCTGCGCCCCTCGGGCAATGCCGGGCCGCTGGCGACCAATTTCGCGGGCTTCGCCAAGTATCAGGAAACCGAAGCTTGGACTTGGGAGCAGATGGCCCTGAGCCGGGCGCGGGTCATCGCCGGCCCGCCGGAACTTTGCGACAAGGTTGCCGAGGCAATCGGGCATTCGCTGTGCCGCCGGCGCGATCCGGCCAAGCTGGTGGCCGATGTGGCGGAGATGCGCGCGCGCATAGATAAGGAGCACAAGACCGAGCTTCTATGGCGCGTCAAGCACCGGCGCGGCGGCGTCGTTGATCTCGAATTTATTACCCAGTATCTCCAGCTTCGCCATGCTGCCGACCACCGCGATGTCCTGTCGGCGAACACCGGCCAAGCTTTGCGGAACCTTACCGCTGCCGGCTGCCTCGATCCGGGCGACGCGCAGATACTGACCGAAGCCGCACAATTCTGGGCCGGCCTGCAGGCCATGCTGCGCCTTACGTCGGGTGAGGGTTTCGATGAAGCCTCGGCCAGCCAGGGCCTGCGCGCGGTCCTCGCCCGCGCCGCCGGGGCTGATGATTTTGAAGACCTGAAGCGTTCCATCGTGCGTACCAGCGACGCAGTCCATGCCCAATATCGATCCTTGATCGGGGAACGGGCAGCTAATTTAGCGGCGGCTGAGGCTGATGGGTCTGAGGGCGGCTAATACAATCCACATAAATCGCCGAGGGGGGAAGCGGATGGAATTCGGTTTGTTTGACCATCTGGACCGCAACGATCGGCCTGACGCCGAGCTCTACGCAGACCGGCTCGCGATCATCGAGGCCGCCGATGTGGCCGGGTTCCGCGGGTACCATCAAGCCGAACACCATATGACGCCGCTCGGCTTGGCACCCTCGCCAAGCGTGTTTCTATCGGCGGTGGCGCAGCGCACCAGTCGGATCCGTCTTGGCCCGTTGGTTTACCTCCTGCCGATTTATCACCCCTTACGATTGATCGAAGAGATCTGCATGCTTGACCAGTTGAGCGGCGGGCGGCTCGAATTGGGCGTCGGAGCCGGCATATCCCCTTATGAAGTCGGCTACTACGGCGTCGCCGACGATAGGCAGTCCCGCTTCCACGAAACACTGGCCATCTTGATAAAGGGATTGACCAGCGCGCGTCTCGATCATCACGGCGAGCACCACCGCTTTGATGACGTGCCGATGGTCCTTAAACCGATCCAACAGCCGATGCCGCCGCTTTGGGCCGGCGTCGGCAGCAGCGAGGGCATGAACTTTGCTGCACGACACGGCATGAACGCTATTGGTCTGGGCCCCAGCGAGCGCATCCGTGATATTGCCGCGTTCTATCGGAAGGCCTGGATCGAGCACGCAGATGACCCGATGCGCGCACATTCTTCTGTCCAGACCCCGCGCATAGGCGCTCTACGTCAGATCCACGTCGCCGCGAGCGATGCCCAAGCCTGGGAGGAAGCGGCGCCCGCTTACGACCATTGGTACGGTAATCTCAATTGGCTGTGGAAAGAGCATGGCACGCAAGTGTCGAGCAACCTGGCCCGCGATCTGCAAACCGGCATGGACAACGGCGCGGTGATCGTCGGCGGGCCCGACACCGTGCGCAAGGCCATTGCTGGCGAGGCAGAGGCGACGGGATACAACTATGTCGTGTTGCAATTCGCCTTCGGCACGCTGACCCGCGATCAGGTGTTGCGCTCGATAGACCTCTTCGCCAACGAGGTCATGCCGGCATTCGACTGACGGGGCGGGCTTTATTCCTGATCGATTCCTAGCCGCGGCTAGCGATGATCTGCACCGGCGCGATGCGGCCGCTCTCGACATTGGTCAGCATGTTCTTGAACTTCTCGGGCGCGCTGGCTCCCATCAACAGATGCAGGCCGAGCGGCGGCGGCCCGTTCGTCGAGGCGGCCAGGCTTTGCTGGAAGAATTCGATCGCAAAATCGGTCCGGTCCTCGACCTCAACCACGGCGAAACCCGATTCACCCAAGAGCGCGCGCATTTCGTCAGGCGTCGTCAGATGGCTGGTCTCGGCCGATTGCGCCCAGGGCACGGGATAGGTGATGTCTTCCTCGTTCTTTTTCATCACATCGTAGACGCAGAGCCGCGCTCCGGGCTTCATCACCCGCGCGATTTCACCGTAAAGCCCGGCGCGATCGGGGATGTTCATGGCGACATGTAGGGTGATCGCGGCATCGAAGCTGGCGTCTTCGAACGGCATGTCGAGGGCGCTAGCGACGTGATAGCTCACCTTGCCGGCGAGCCCGGTGCGCTCGGTTAGCGCCTGCGCAACATCGATATAGTCGGGCGTCAAATCGATACCCGTGACGCGGCAGCCGACCTGACCGGCAATGAAACGCACCGTCCCGCCGATCCCGCAGCCGACATCGAGGACATGGTGATCCTCCTGCGGGGAGAGTTTCTCGACGGCGCGCGCGGTAGCAACCCGCCCGCCGATATGAAATTCCTCGACGGGCGCAAGGTCGTCTGGTTGCAGATTGTCCAGATCGGCGCCGCTCGCTTCGAGCCCGGCGTAGATCCGCGCCAACAGGCCCGAGGCGCCATAGTGCCGGGCGACTGCCTCTTCGATTTTCCGCATGCTCTCTCCTTCCAAGAACCGAAGGGCATTGGCTCGTTACCTCGCCATGTCAAAGCGGATCTCGAGGCGGTAGGCGACCTCTGAGCGGCCCAATCAGGCTTTAGCGACGGCGGCGTCGAACTGAGCCTCAGTGAAGGCCGGCAGGGTGGTGATGCGCCCGTAGCCCTGGGCCGCGTACCACACCGAGAAGGCGAGTATCGCCTCGACGTCGGGGGCGTCGGCGATATCGACGAAATCGTATTCGCCTTGCGTGTAGTAGAGCGCTTCGAGCTTGATGCCAAGCTCGTCGAGCTTCTTGCGCGCACCGGCAGTGCGCTCCTTCTGCCTCGCAAGCCAGTCCCTGTTGAGCGTGCCGAGCATGACGTACTTCATCATAGTCCTCCGCTGTTCCTCGGGGTTGCCTCGTCGGTTGCCTAGCGACACTCTCGACCTGATGGGGCCGCGAGTCAAAGCCCGCCGCGCGCGCTGTATCGCCGGTGTCGATAGACTCGGTATAGTCCCCGCCGCGAGCACCGATGGTATGGGAGAGCAGATAGGCATGGCGGCAAGTTTGAGCGAAGCGGCGGTTGGCGTACTCGGCAACGGCGATGCCGGTGGCAAGGCCAGTGCCAGCCGGGCGGCCGCGCGCGACTGGCGTTCGGGGGGGATCGTTGAGATCGGCAACGCCGTGCCGCCGAAACGCCCGGCCCGGCCGGACCGCCCGCAACTCCTGATGCCGCGCGATATGCCCCGGCGCCGCAGCGGCCGCGGCCAATCGGCCCGCATCGCGCTTTTGCATGCTATCGCCCATATCGAGTTGAACGCCATCGACCTTGCCTGGGATCTCATCGCGCGGTTCGCCGGCGCCGGATTGCCGCGCGAGTTTTTCGATGATTGGGTGAGCGTCGCCGATGAGGAAGCCAAGCATTTCGACCTCCTGAGCGAGCGTCTTGGTGCGCTCGGCTCGTCCTATGGCGCATTGCCGGCCCATGACGGGTTGTGGGAAGCCGCCGAGGCAACGGCCCACGATCTTCTTGCCCGCCTCGCCGTCGTGCCGCTGGTGCTCGAAGCCCGCGGGCTCGACGTCACCCCGGCGATGATCGAGCGCATGGAGCGCTTCGGCGACCAGGATACGGCGGGCATCCTGCGCACCATCTACAAGGACGAGATCACCCATGTCGCCGCCGGCGTGCGCTGGTTCACCTTCGAGTGCGCCCGCCGCGCCTGCCCGCCAGCCGCCACCTGGCGCACTCTGGTCGCCCGCCATTTCAAGGGCCATCTCAAAGCCCCATTCAACGAGCAGGCCCGCACCGAAGCTGGATTTCCCAAGGAATACTACGCCGGCGCAATAGCCGGCTGACCCTAAAGCGATGAGCTATTTCTGGAAAATCCTGGCACGGATATGGCGGCTCGGCGGAAAGCGCTGGCGGTGGCGCGTTCTGTGGCTAGTCAATCCGACCTTCCTGGTCGGCGTCACCGGGGTCGTCCTTAATAATAAGGGGCAGGTGTTGTTGCTGCGTCACCGCTTTTGGCGCGCCGGAAGCTGGGGTCTGCCCAGCGGCATGGTCAAGCGTGGCGAGACCATGGAGCAAGCTTTCGCCCGCGAAGTGCGTGAGGAAACGGCGTTGGAGATCGATGATATCCGTCTGATCCGCGTGGTCAGTGGATTCCGCCTGCGCCTCCAACTCCACTTCGCCGCGCGCATCACCGGCGGCACGCTCACCCTAGACGAGCGTGAAATCCTGGAGGCGCGTTTCTTTGCCCCCGACGACCTCCCCGACGGCCTGATGCGCGCTCACCGCGAAACGGTGCGGATGGTGCTTGAGAGTTAGAAGTTCTCCACCCACGGCCGCAATTCGATTTCCCAAGTCCAGGCGGAACGGTGTTGGCGGTGGATGTCGAGGTAGCTGCGGGCGATGGCGTCGGGATCGAGCATGCCGTCCTCACCCCGCGCTGCTGCACGGTTGTCGTTTGGTCCCTGGCGGATGCCGCCGTCGATGACGAAATGGGCGATGTGGATGCCCTTGGGCGCAAGCTCGCGGGCCATGCTCTGGGCCAGGCCGCGCAGGCCGAATTTACCCATTGCGAAGGACGCCGACTGCGCATAGCCCTTGACGCTCGCCGAGGCCCCGGTGAAGAGGATCGAGCCCGAGCCATTCCGCAGCATCGCCTTGGCCGCTGCTTGGCCGACGAGGAAACCGGCAAAACACGAAATCAGAATGGCTTTACGCACCTCCTCGGGGTCGAGCTCGGCGATCGGCCCACGCGTCCGGTAGCTGGGATTGAAGACGCAGATGTCGGGCGGTCCGGCTTGTGCGCCCGCATCGGCGAAGAAACTCTCGACCCCGGCCGGATCGACGGCGTCGCATGTGATGCAACTGGCGCCAGTCTCTTCGGCCAGCGCATTGAGCTTGCTGACATCCCGCGCGCCGAACACGACTTTCATCCCTTCGCCGGCGAACAAGCGCGCCAACGAGGCGCTCAGTCCCCCGCCAACGCCGACGATATAGGCGGTCTCTGTTTTGGCCATCGATCTACTCCGCTTTGTGTTTGCCTCGTTGCTCGCCCTTGCCGATGCGCGCCGCCAGGGCGGCTTCGAGGAAGGCGTCGATGTCGCCGTCAAGCACTGTCTTGGTGTTGCCGGTCTCAACCTCGGTGCGCAGATCCTTGACCAGCTGATAGGGATGCAGGACGTAAGAGCGGATCTGGTGACCCCAGCCGATATCGGTCTTAGTGGCTTGCTCGGCCTGGAATTCTTCCTCGCGTTTTTGCAGTTCGCGCTCGTAGAGCCGTGCCTTGAGCATGCGCATCGCCTCGGCCCGGTTGCGGTGCTGTGAGCGGTCGCTCTGGCACTGGACGACAATCTTGGTCGGCAGGTGGGTCAGGCGCACGGCGCTGTCGGTCTTGTTGACGTGCTGGCCGCCGGCGCCCGAGGCCCGGTAGGTATCGACCCGCAAATCGGCGTCATTGATCTCGATTTCGATATCCTCGTCGATCACCGGATAGATCCAGACGGACGAAAAACTGGTATGGCGGCGCGACTGGGAATCGAAGGGCGAGATGCGGACCAGTCGATGGACCCCGCTCTCGGTCTTCAGCCAGCCATAGGCGCTGGGTCCGGTAATGCGCATGGTCGCCGATTTGATCCCGGCTTCCTCGCCCGGGCTCTCCTGGATCCATTCGACTTTAAAGCCCCGTCGTTCTGCCCAACGCGAATACATCCGTGCCAGCATTTCGGCCCAATCCTGCGATTCGGTGCCGCCGGCGCCGGCATGGACTTCGAGGAAAGCATCGTTGTCGTCGGCTTCGCCCGAAAGCAGCGTCTCGAGCTGAGCCTTGCCGGCGCGGTCACGGACGCAAGTCAGTGCCGCTTCGGCCTCAGCCACCATCGCTTCGTCTTCCTCGGCCTCGGCCATTTCGAGGAGCTCGATATTTTCTGTGAATTCGCTTGTCAAATCGGCGAAATCCTTGAGCCGGTGGTCGAGCAAGTTGCGCTGGCGCATCACCTTTTGCGCAGCCGTCTGATCTTTCCAGAAGTCGGGAGCTTCGCTTCGGGCGGTCAGCGCCGCCAGTTTTTTCTCGGTCGTATCGGGGTCAAAGATGCCTCCTCAGCAGCTCTAACGACTGCCTTATTTCCTCTGAAATAGCTTCGATTTCGGCGCGCATTGAGAACCCCTGTTGGCGTTTCGGCAACCTAAACCGTCATCACGCTTCATGCCAGCCTAGCCAAGGGCCAGCCAAGGGAGCGAACGCAACCGCCCGGCGAATGAGGGAACATCGAACCGGTCAATCTAAAGATCAATTAATCCTAATAAAACCCGCCGGTGCCCGTTTCGGGTGAGGATTTCGGTTTTATCCCGCGTTGTGTGGCTCTAGCGCCCCGGCTACCGGGCTGGGTGCCGATCTTGAAGACCTCAGTGATGACTTTCTTGTCTCCGGGTTTAGCGGGCTCGCCGGTGGTCTGGTTGATCCGTATCATTGTGATCCCGCGCGGCGCCCGGAACGGGGTCGGCGGCTTGTCTTTGAGGGCATCGAGCATGAAGTCGCGGAAAATCGTCGAGGCCGCCGTGGCCCCCGATTCGCCGCGGCCGAGGGTGTTCGGAGTGTCGAAGCCGACCCACACCCCGGCCACCAGATCGGGGGTAAAGCCGAGAAACCAGGCATCGAGGTAATCGTTTGTCGTGCCGGTCTTGCCGCCGATCGGCTTGCCGACGACAGCAACATAGGCGCCAGTCCCGCGCAGGACCACGCCCTGCAGAATCGAGACGATCTGGAAGACGCTGCGGGCATCGGCGATCTGCTCTCGCTCGTCCTTGATCACCGGCATATCCTGCCCCGACCAACCAACTGCGCTGCAGCCCGGGCATTTGCGCGTATCGTTGCGCACCAGGGTCTTTCCGTAGCGGTCCTGGATGCGATCGATCAGAACCGGGGTGATGCGCTTGCCGCCGTTGGCCAACATGGCGTAAGCGGTTGTCAGCTTGAGTACGGTCGTCTCGACCGCTCCCAGTGTCATGGAAAACTCACGCGGCAAGTTCTCGCCGACTCCGAAGATTTCGGCCGTGCGGGCAATCGGCTCCATGCCAATGGCCTGGGCGAGGCGCACGGTCATGGCGTTGCGCGACTTCTCCAGCCCGCGCCGCAGTGTCAGGAGGCCGAGATACTTCCTGTCGTAGTTTTCGGGCTTGTAGTTGCCGATCACCGCCGGCGCGTCGAGGATGATGCTGGCCGGGGTATAGTCGTTATCGAGCGCGGTCAGGTAGACGAAAGGTTTGAAGGCCGAACCGGGTTGGCGCTTGGCCTGGACCACCCGGTTGTACTGGCTGACCCCGAAGGCGTAGCCGCCGACCATCGCCAGGACGCGGCCGGTATGCGGATCGAGGACGACGATCGCCCCCTGCACGTTGGGGATCTGGCGCAGCCCGAATGTGCCGGGCGGATAGGATGTGCCTTTTGCTTTGCCCGCGGTCTTTTTCAGCACCGGCTCGACCGCAACGATGTGGCCGATTTTAAGAACCTCGGAGGTTTTGCGCAGGCGGGGACCGAGCTTTTGTTCGGGCTTGCGCTCCCGGGCCCAGGAGATTTCGGCGAACGGAATGGATCCCTTTGTCCCGTCGGCAAAGCCGATCACCGCCCCCGGCGTCTTGCCGGTATCGGCGATCTCGAGCACCATCGCCAGCCGCCAAGTGCCGAGATTGGCCGGGTGTGGGCGTTTCTTGTAGTCCTTCTGTGCCACATAGGTGGCAATGGTCTTGGCCCAGTCGGGACCAGCGCCGAGTTCGGCGATCGGGCCGCGCCAACCGTGCCGGCGGTCATAAGCGACGAGCCCTTTTCGCAAAACCTTGTAGGCGATCTTCTGAAGCTTCGGATCGAGGCTCGAGCGGACGATCAGACCGCCCTTCGCCAGCATCTTCTCGCCGTACATTTTCAGCAGTTCGCGCCGCACTTCCTCGACATAGAAGCCAGCCGGCACGTCACCGGAAGGATTCCATTTGCGGATCGTGATCGGCTCGGCGAAAGCTTCCTTGGCTTCTTGTGCCGTGATGTAGCCGTTGTTTAACATCCGGCGGATCACCCAGTTACGCCTCGCGATTGCCCGCTTGGGGCGGCGGACCGGGTGGTAGCGGCTCGGCGCCTTTGGTAATCCGGCGAGAAAAGCGGCCTCGGCCAGGGTCAGCTCATCGAGCGATTTATTGAAGTAGGAGAGCGAGGCGGCAGCGATTCCATAGGAGCGAAAGCCGAGGAAGATTTCATTCAAGTAAAGCTCGAATATCTGGTCCTTGGTGAAGGTCCGCTCGATCCTAAAGGCAAGGATGACCTCCTTGATCTTGCGCTCGATCGACACCTCGCTGGTGAGCAGGAAATTCTTCGCCACCTGCTGGGTGATGGTCGAGGCGCCAACCGGCCGCCGATCGCCGAAATTTTTAATATTGATCCAGATAGCATTGGCAATGCCGGGCAAGTCGATGCCGGGATGCTCGTAGAAAGTCTTGTCCTCGGCCGCCAGGAAGGATTGGCGGACCCGCTTGGGCACCGCCGAAATCGAAACGAAAACCCGGCGTTCGGCGGCAAACTCTCCGACCAGCAGACCATTGCCAGCATAGACGCGGCTGACCATCGTCGGCTCGTAATCGGCAAGCGCCCGGTAGTCGGGAAGATCGCGCCCATAGTACCAAATTCCGCCGATCACCGTAGCAACGCCGATAATCGCGAGCAGGAACAAAACGCTGGCCAGTCGTACAATCAACTTCAGCAAGAACTGCACGGTGCATCGGTCCCTAAATTTTAAACCACATCGTCGAACATGCGTTCGTCAATCTACCCGATTTGGTCTTTATCGTTCGTGTATTTCTAGACTGGTCGGGCTCAACCCGGGAATTCACTAGCGGCGGATTATGGCGCCCTTATGACCGGGAGTTTCTCGCCCGTCGGGAGATAAATCGATCGATCGCTCTGCGCATGGCCCGCGCCACTTTTGCATGATGCCTGGCACTGCGCAACAGGGACTCATCGGCCCGATTGGATAGGTACCCCAGTTCGACCAGCACCGAGGGGATGTCCGGCGCTTTGAGCACCGCGAACCCGGCAAAACGGTGGCTCCTGCCGACCATGCGCACCCGGCGGCGCATACTGACAACGAGCAGTCTGGCGAAGCGAACCGAGCGGTTCATGGTTTCGCGCCGGGCCAGGTCGATGAGGATATTGCGCACCTCGCCGCTCTCACCGCCGAGATCGATTCCGGCGATGATGTCGGCCTTATTTTCCTTGCGCGCCAGGGCCGCCGCCTCCTTATCCGAAGCGCGTTCGGACAGAGTATAGACCGAGGCACCCCGGAAACCTTTCAGACCGATTGCATCGGCGTGAAGCGAAATAAATAGATCCCCCCCCGCCCGCCGGGCAATCTGGATACGGCGGCGCAGGCGAACGAAGACGTCGGCGTTGCGGGTCATGACCACGCGGTAGCGGCCGGTGGCCAGTAATTGACGCCGCAGCGCCCGGGCGAATCGCAACATGGCGTCCTTCTCCCTGGTGCCACGACGGCCGGTGGTACCGGGGTCGATGCCGCCATGGCCGGGATCGAGAACGATAACCGGCAGCGCATTCTTGCGCCGGGGCTTGCGGGGGAACCGTCTGGTCTCGCGCCGTTGCCGGCCTTTTTGCCGCGGCCGCGCATTCTTTAGGAAAGCAGCCCGCTTGGTTGGCTTGAGATCGACGACCAGACGATAGGTTCGGATGCGGCCCCGGGGCGGCAAGACGAAGGCATTGACGATGGCGGCCGGACGGCGAAGGTCGATGACAATCCGGTTGGAGCCCTTGGTGAAGACGCCATAGCGGAAGGCCGATATCAGCCCGCTGCGGCGTTTCGGCCGGCCGCTCCGCGTCCGCCAGTCGAGCCGTGGCAGATCGATGATGACCCGGTAGGGATCAGCGAGTGTGAAGACCTTGAAGCGAACAGAGCTGCTGAGCTCGACGACAAACCGGGCGGCGTTTTTGTAGCTGCCCACGCGAACCGCCGTTGCGCGAACACGCGTTTCCGCCGCAGGCGCCGGCAGGGCCGCCGCGAGCATGGCGGCCAGGAACATGGTCAAAGATAGATTCCGCCACATATTGCGGTCTTCCAAGTAGAGAACACTAGATATACCGCGCACAACCCCCTATCATCAATGGGCATACCCATTCACTACAGAGGTTGTTGTTACGCGCTTCAGTGATTCGTGGAGGGCTTCCTCAGCGTCCCTACCCGCAAATAGATTGTGAACTGGGGGTATACTGACTATCTTAACGATGCTGCTGCGAGCACGCGCCGGGTTAGCGATGGCGATCCGGACACCGCCGGTCCTCCTTCGTCCGCACGGGTACGACCAACCGGAATGGAGTGAGGTAACGGGCGAGGACCGCAGCAGGAATGATACGGTTTTGGAGCCGTTCAGTGGCCATACAGTGACTTGGCCGCGCCCAGCTCCCCGTTCCCCCACGAGACCAAGGGGCGCGGGTTTGCAAGAGCGGGGAACGGCATGGAAGACAACCGCACGGCGGCACCGGCGGTGCTTCACGTCAAGGCGTGGGGACCGATTTGGCCCGCCGGCTGTGGAGATATAATGGTTAAGAGGATGCTTATCGACGCGACGCATCCCGAAGAAACACGGGTCGTCGTCGTCAACGGAAACAAGCTCGAAGAGTTCGATTTCGAAACCGCCACAAGGCGTCAACTCAAAGGCAACGTCTATCTCGCGAAAATTACGCGGGTTGAACCCTCCCTGCAATCCGCCTTCGTCGAATATGGCGGCAACCGGCACGGGTTTCTTGCCTTCAACGAAGTTCACCCCGATTACTACCGCCTTCCGGTCGCCGATCGCGAGGCGCTGTTGGGTGGCAGCGATGATGACGCCGATGAAGACAGCGCCGGCGCGAATGGCGCCGACGAGGACGTCGAGACCGTTGGCGGCGACGATGTCGACGATGTACGCCGTCGCCATCGCTCAGTCCTGCGCAACTACAAAATCCAAGAGGTCCTGTCGCGCCGGCAGATCCTGCTCGTCCAGGTGACCAAGGAAGAGCGCGGCAACAAGGGCGCAACGCTCACCACTTTCATTTCACTGGCCGGGCGCTATTGCGTGCTTATGCCGAACACGCCAAGAGGCGGCGGCATCTCGCGCAAGATCACAAATCCTAAGGATCGCCGGCGTCTAAAGGCGGTTATCGATAGCCTGGATTTGGCAGAAGGCATGGCGGTGATCCTGCGCACCGCGGGAATGGAGCGGACCAAGGCCGAAATCAAGCGCGACCACAGCTATCTAGTCAAACGCTGGGAGCAGATCCGTAGTCTGACCATGGAATCGACGGCGCCGGCCCTGATCCACGAGGAAGCAAACCTGATCCGTCGCTCGATCCGCGACATCTATTCGCGAGACATCGAGGAAATTCTGGTCGAGGGCGACGAAGGCTACCGCACGGCCAAGGAATTCATGCGGACGCTGATGCCCAGTCATGCCAAGCGAGTTCAGCCTTACAAGGACGAGCCGATCCCCCTCTTCCACCGCTACCAGGTGGAAAGCGAAATCGATAGTATTCACGACCCGGTCGTGCAGCTTCGCTCCGGTGGCTATATCATCATCAGTCCGACCGAGGCGCTGGTTGCCATCGATGTGAATTCGGGACGGGCCACGCGCGAACGCAATATTGAGGAAACCGCGCTACGCACCAACATCGAGGCAGCCGAGGAAGTGGCGCGGCAGTTGAGCCTGCGCGATCTCGCCGGGCTTATCGTCATCGACTTTATCGATATGGAGGTCTCGCGCAACCGAACTCAGGTCGAAAAATGCCTCAAGGAAGCAATGCGCGGCGAACGTGCCAGGGTCCAACTCGGCCGTATCAGCCCCTTCGGCCTGCTCGAGCTTTCGCGTCAGCGGTTACGGCCGAGCCTCGTAGAAGCGACGATGGAATCGTGTGTTGTGTGCGGCGGCACCGGTCATATCCGCTCGACAGAATCGACGGGACTGCACGTGCTGCGGGCCATAGAGGACGAGGGCATTCGCCGGCGAAGCGCCAAGATCACGATCCATGTGCCGACCGAGATCGCGCTCTATATCCTCAATCAGAAGCGCGATGCGTTGGCGGAAATCGAGCGCCGTTACAAGTTCCGGGTGACAGTGGCGGGCGATGCCAGCCTCATTCCGCCCGACCTGCGGCTCGAACGTTCGAGTGGACGTAGCGGCGAGGAGATGGAGGTGGTCAGCGAACCCGCGAGCGCCGAGGCGGGCAAACCTGAAGAAATTCGAGGCCAGCGTCGCTCGCGGCGACGTGGCCGCGGCGAGGCCCAAAGCGCCGATACTCGCGATCGCACGGAGCGAGGCGCCGATGATCGGGGCCGCGAGGAAAGTGCTGCCACAGAGCCTGCCGAAAGCGAAATGCGCAGCGAAGCATCTGGAATGGCGAGCGAGGATCGACCGCGTCGTCCGCGCCGGCGTGGCCGCCGTGGTGGGCGCAACCGCTCGCGGCGAGGCCGGCGAACCGAGGCATCGGGCGAGACCAGCGCACATAGGCCGGAGGGCGAGGCCGACCCGCAGATACCGACGGACGAGCAAGGCGCGAATGTGCTGGTAGCCCCCGATGGCGATGGCGTCAACACCGCTTCAACCAGCGAAACGGGTTCCGCAGCCAAAGCCGAGCCTGCCCGCCGTCGCAGCCGCAAACGCGCAGAACCAAAGCTCCCTGCCGAAACTAAAAGCGACACCGAAATTGAAGCCGCCGGACCGACACAAGGCGCGGACGAAACCAGCGCCGAGGAGAAGCCCAAGGCGCGCCGGCGCACTCGGCGCCCGCGGGCGACTAGCCAAGCCATGGCCGGCGACGGGAAAGCTGCGGAGAAGACAGACGCCGGCGCTGGCGATGACAGAGCCGAGGCCAAAACCGCACCGAAACTAAAAACCCGGCGCCGCGCACCGCGCAAAGCAAAATCGGACAACGGCGCCGGCGAGAAAACCGGCTCGACGTCGCAATCCGCATCCGGCGCTGCCTCGGAGCCGGGTGCGGCAAGCGACGCCAGCGCCGCGCAAGAGGATTCGGACAAGCCAGCGGCGCGTGGCAAAACCTTCTTCTCGCGCTTCCTCGACTAAAAAGATTACTGATCGTTTTGATGCGCGCGTGCCGGCGTCCAACGCGTCCAGGATCAAGTGTCCAACGCGTTCCGTTTCGGCGTCTCGAACGTTCAGCCGTTCCCAACTGTCTCGTCTAGGCGAGCCAAGCCTTCAAACGCTCGGTGGCCTCGGCCATGTCTGTCGTTGCGCCGGCGAAGGAGAAGCGCATGAAGCCGTGTCCCCGGCCAGGATCGAAATCGATGCCCGGGGTCGTGGCGACGCCGGTCTCGGCCAGCATGCGGCGGCAGAAATCTTCCGAGTCATTGGTCAGCCCGGCGATGTCGGCATAGATATAAAAGGCGCCTTGCGCCGGGGCCAACCGCGCGAACCCAGCCAACGGTAAATTCTCCAGCAACAATTCGCGGTTGGCCGCATAGCGGGCGACATTGGCCTGCAATTCGTCGTGGCAGTCGAAGGCCGCGAGCGCGGCGTGCTGGGACAAAGACGGCGGCGAGATATAGAGGTTTTGCGCCAGACGCTCGCTGGCGCGGGTCAGGTCCTCGGGCAGGATCGCCCAACCGAGCCGCCAGCCGGTCATCGAAAAATACTTCGAGAAGCTGTTGACGACGATGGCGTTGTCGGTGAATTGCAGCGCCGAGGCGGCGCGCTCGCCATAGGTGATGCCGTGATAGATCTCATCGGAAATCAAGCGGATGCCGCGTGCGCCACAATAGTCGGCGAGCGCTTCGAGTTCGCTGGAGCTCAGCATCGTGCCGGTCGGGTTCGAGGGGCTGGCGACGATCAGCCCATCGAGCGACCCTTGCACCGCTTCGAGCAACTCGATGCTCGGCTGATACCGGCTCGCCCCGGTGGTGACGATCGGCACCGGCTCGATGCCGAGGGCGGAAAGGATGTTGCGGTAGCAAGGATATCCGGGTTCAGCCACCGCTACCCGGTCGCCGGGATCGAAGCCGGCAAGGAAGGCGAGAACGAAGGCCCCTGAGGAGCCGGTGGTGACGATGATGCGCTCGAGCGGAACGTCAATCCCGTACCAGGATTGGTAATGCAAGGCGATCCGCGCGCGCAATTGGGGAATCCCCAACGCATCGGTGTAGCCAAGATTTTCGGCCTCGAGCGCCGCCTTGGCCGCCGTGATCACCCCTTGAGGCGCGGGCGTGCTTGGCTGGCCGACCTCGAGATGGAGCACATCGCCTTTCGCCTGCTCGCGCTCGAATGCGGCACGCATCACATCCATCACGATGAAGGGCGGGATCTGGCCGCGCTTTGCGAGTTTGAGCGTCATTTAACAGCGCCGGTGCGTTTTACGGAGCGCTGGCTAGTGTGGCAGCCAAGGTAGCAAATTGACCCAGCCTTACCCACTCTATATCTAGATTCGATCATTTTGGAGCCGCTCCCCATGCCGATCCGTGGTTTCATCGCCCGCGTCCTGATCGCCTCCGTGATCGTCGGATCGATGCCGTCGCCGGGTCTCGCCAGCCACGGCGGGACCAGACTGCGGCTCATCCGCGACGCCGAGATCGAACGTACGATCCGCGAATTCGCCAAGCCGGTCTTCGCCACCGCCGGCATGTCGGTCGATCAGGTAAAGGTTTACCTGATCCGCGATAACCGGCTCAACGCCTTTGTCGCCGGTGGCCGGAACATCTTCCTCAATACAGGCCTGCTGGTCCGGGCGAAGAGCGCCGAGCAGGTGATCGGCGTCATTGCCCACGAGACCGGCCATATCGTCGGCGGCCATTTGATCCGCATGCGCAATGCAATCCGCGAGGCGCAAATCAAACAGATCATCGCCTTCCTGCTCGGCGCCGCCGCCGCCGTTGCCGCCCGTGACGCCCGCGCCGGCGCCGCTACCATCGGGCTCGGCGCCAAGGTGGCCGAGGGTACTTTTCTGAAGTACTCCCGCTCCAACGAGCGAGCCGCCGATCAGTTCGCAGTCACCGCGCTGAACCGGGCTGGGATCTCTTCACGCGGCATGCTCGAATTCATGAAAATTATCCAAAACCAGGAACTGCTGATCACCGCCAACCAGGATCCCTATATCCGCACCCACCCAATCACCTCCGCGCGGATCGATTTTCTGCGCGAGCAAGTCGCCCGCTCGCCGTTCAGCAACAGCCGCCTGCCGGCGCGTTACACCGAGATGCACGAGCGCATGCGGGCCAAGCTGATCGGCTTCCTGTCTCCGCCTTCGACCGTTTTCGGAACCTACCAGCCAGACGACGACAGCCTTCCCTCGCGCTACGCCCGAGCCATCGCCCACCACCGTCAGGCCGAGACCGCCGAGGCGCTCAAGCTGATAGACGGGCTGATCAAGGAACGCCCGCGCGATCCCTACTTTCACGAACTCAAGGGCCAGATTCTGTTCGAGAGCGGCCGCGCGGTCGAGGCCGTCGTTTCACTTCGAGCCTCAGTCAAACTGGCGCCGGGCGAGGCTCTGTTGCGCATGGCGCTAGGCCAAGCATTGCTGGCGTTGGGGCCGGAGCGGACCACACGGGCGGCGCTCGCCCACCTTCGTGTGGCGGTGCGTAGCGACAACTCGCTGCCCCTTGCTTGGCGACTGCTCGGCATCGCCCACGGCAAGCTCGGCCAGATCGGCCTGGCCTCGCTGGCGCTGGCCGAATATGGCCTGCTGATCGGCGACAAGAAACAGGTCTACGGCAATATCGGCCGCGCCGAGCGCTACCTGAAAAAAGGCACGCCCTCCTGGTTCCGCATCCAAGACCTCAAACGCGAGATGGAGCGGCGCGAAAAGG
>JAPULJ010000441.1 GCA_027295145.1 Alphaproteobacteria bacterium
ATTCAGAAGGAAGTCCTGACCATGCTCGGGGACGTCAACCGGCTGGACGACCGGGTGGGGAAGCTGCAAGATCATTTCGGTCTCGCGGTCGACGACATCCGCCAGATCCGCATCTCGACGGACAAGATCACCAAGCGGGGCGAAAGGATCGAGGAGATCGAGGTCGGCGAGGGCGGTCCGGAAACCGGCCCGGCGGAGGAATTAGAGACGCCCAAGCCGCGCGTCATCTCGGCAAGCGGTAAGTAGCCCCGCCGTCATAGAGGGCCGGCTAGGTCATGGACTCATTGACTGGTGTTGCGAGTGGCGATGTCCGCTCACAGGTCCACACCGGTCAACCGTAACGAACTCGGCGAACTACCGGGTTTGACCCAGAAGAGACATTTATCGAAGATCCATCTGCTAGACAGTGTCACGATATCCGCGCGGTCTAGGACCGCCTCAGTCATAGAGACATAAAGATGACCATGGTTTGAATCCATGTCCCTAACCACAGCCCTTCCAGGTGACACAGTCCTTATGATGGGCCATGAGGATCGTGGTGGAGGGTGTTATGAGGGTCCAACTAATAGTTGTCATTTGTCAATCGGCATAGGACTATGAGGGCGCGGTGAGCATTGATAGGGGTGACTTCGATGCGGTGTCTGAGCAGGACTTGCATGAGTTAGTAACGGCACAAGTTCCTGAGGGACTTCGAGTTGAATACAAGCTTGAGACGTACGGAAACACCGACTCCGAAAAACGTGAGTTCTTGAAAGACGTTTCCGCGCTCGCTAACTCCCAAGGTGGCCACCTGATCTTGGGGATGGAGGAAACCGCCGGAGTGGCAACGGCGGTTGTGGGGCTTGGAGCCACCGATGCGGATGCAGAACTGCTCCGATTGGAGCAGATCGCGAGAGGCGGACTGGAACCACGAATTTCGGGACTCCGGCTGAAAGCAATTCCACTGACCGCTGGAGGACACGCAATACTGCTCCGTGTGCCGCGCAGTTGGAATCCGCCGCACCGAGTTGTTGCTCAAGGATCGAACCGTTTCTTTGTGCGCCACTCGGCTGGCGTTCACGAGCCTGATGTAGAGGAGCTCCGTACTTTGTTTAGTGAATCGGCGTCGGCGCTGGATCAGGCTCGGCAGTTTCGGGCCGAGCGACTTGAAGCAATCCGATCCGGGATTGGTCAGCGTCCTCTGGTGAGCGGGGGGCGGATTATTCTACACATCTTGCCCGTTGCATCGTTATCGGGAGCAGTAGCCGTTGATGTTGAACAGGTTCGCCAGCAATACACGGCGTTTCCACCAATCGGCAGCACGGGAATGACACCAAGCTACAATTACCATGGCTTCATTAATGAGCGAGGCGGTGATGAGAATTACGGATATACACAGATATTCCGTAATGGTGCACTCGAAGCGACAAAGGCAAATATAATTCGCGAGAGAGACGATTGTCTCTTCATTCCGGGTTTGTCCCTAGAGCGACAGATCTTTGAAGTATTTTCTCAGTACATTATCGGGCTTAGAGATGTTGGAGTACCACCGCCCTTAATCATCATGCTTACCTTTGAAGGCGTACTCCGCGTTCACTATGTCGTGGGAAGTAATGTTTACGATGAAATCGAACCGCCGCTTCCGGAAGACGTTCTCACTCTCCCCGAGTGCGTTCTTGAAGACTATGGAGAGGACATCGACCATCACCGTGCGGTAAGACCAGCGTTCGATGCCCTATGGAATTCCATCGGATACCCGCGTTCTCGGTTCTTTAACGATCAGGGGCTCTGGATAGGCGAGGTTCGCCAGGGCTGATCACGGTGAGGTCGCGATTTCGTCACCGCTTGAGAAGATTTGGGTTTGATACATTGTGCTGTAGAAAGACAAGCGCAGCGTACGAGAAATCAGTATCCCGGAGGCACTTCTGTTGAACAAAGAGCACGAACGCTTCTTCGTTGAGGAGGCCGCAAAACGTCTGGGTACGACATGGTCTCTCAGCCCGGACCGCGAACGCCCTGACTTCCTCGTGACTGAAGGCACGCAGAATTTCGGACTTGAGGTATCCGAAGTTTTCATGGGACCGCAAGGCCCGGCCGGCGCGGCAATGAAGAAAAGGGAAAATGAAACCCAAAAGGCCGTCGACGCCCTTCGGTTTGAGTACGAGGAGATCACGAAGATCCCGTTGCGGGTCCAATTCCTGGGCGATATGTGCGCCGAGAATATGGCTAAAGTCGTTCCGGCTCTTATTGCTGAGGACTTTGCATCGAAGCCGATCCTTCACCATGCTGACATCAATTTAGGTGATAGATTCAGTGCGCATGTTACAAAGGCCTTTAATGCCGAATGGTTCAGCGTGAATGACCGCGTGGGATGGGTGGATCGCGACCCAACAAAGTGCATTGCGGATGCGGTTGAAAAAAAGTCAAGGAAACTGCCGGCATACAGGGAGGCAACCGGTTTGGACATCCGCCTTCTGCTAGTGGCAGATCGTATCAATAACAGTGGAAAGTTGATGCTGAAGGAGCGGCCCGCACTGGATGTGCGGGGGTTTCAAGTCGTGTATTTCTTTTCCTACCCTGAGGACGTCATTGTTTTCTATTGAGCGAGCAACACAGCGTAATCTGAGCTGTTATCGCGCTTGAAGACTTACAGTCTGTGGGCAACTTCGGGGTTAGAAGTTATCGCCCGCAAGTTTGCTCCGACGCGGGTCTGGATTTCCGCTCCTGGCTACAGGCGGAAATGCCCAAATTCGCTGGTTTGCGACCGGTGTTGGCTCTAAAACCGACATCCGCGCCCTGCCGCTGACCCAACTCTCGTTTATGAGTACACGACCTAGACGGGCGCGGTTGTCGCTCTCAGAAAGGCGCCGCCGCTACCGGGGAAAACCCTCGTAATCGAGCAAGTATTAGCCGCTCAGGCGAATTTGCGCGACCACTCGGCGACGATTTTGACCATCGCGTCGGTGACCCGGGTTAGCTCGTCATCGGAAATCACCAGGGCCGGCATGGTGTAGACGACGTTGCCGAACGGGCGCAGCCATACCCCTTCGCCGACGAAACGGTCGCGCAGCCAGTCGAGGCCGCGCATCTCGTCCAACTCGACGACGCCGATGGCGCCCAACGCCCGCACGTCCTTGACGCCGGCCATGGCGCGGCAGGGCTCCAACGCGCCCCCGAGGTGATCG
>JAPULJ010000442.1 GCA_027295145.1 Alphaproteobacteria bacterium
CCAGTATCGCGGCCCCGCGCCGGCCGCTTATTTCACAGATGACCGGGACCCGGCAAGCCGCGTGGCGGCAAGAAGTCCAGCGCCCATCATATCGCATATACCCCGCCGGCGCCGGTCACCAACCGACGCAGCGCGATATGGGCCGCGCTCGGCGTCGCCGCCTTGCCGATCGTGCGTCGCTTGGCATCATTCAGCCGTTCGAGCATCGCGCGGTGGCGGTTCGCCCGCTGGATGCGGATATCGTAAGGACAGTCGAGCAGAAAATCGGCCGTGCTCGCCCATTCGAAGGCCCGCCAGGAGACCGCCTCGACCCGCGTCCCGCCAAGCAGATAGATGCGGGAAATCTCGCGAAACACCAGCGTCGGCAGAATATTCTCGACCGCGCGCATCATCCGCCGGCCCCGCGCTGCGAGCTCCATACCCTCGAAGGCGCGTTCGCGCACGAGGTTAAATAACAGCAACGGGATATCGACCCTGATGGCCGGCACGAATAGGTCGTAGACCTCGTGGCTGCCGGCATCGCGCAGCAGCACCGGCGCGCCGCGCCCAGGCGACAGCGCCACGAAGATTGCCCGGCGCACATCTTCGGACAGGAGGTGGAGATTGTCCGAAAGCATGCGATAGAACCCCATTGTCTCGACATGGGGCCGGGTGCCGCCGCCGGCATAACGAAATGTCCGGACATAAGCGCGCCCCTGCGGGGAGAGCACGAAGGGCTCGAACGCCTCGTCGCGCGGATAGAGCGCCGCCGTGACGTGGGCCAGGTTTTCGAAATCGTCGAGCACGATATAGCCGCGGGACCGTTCAAAATCGTGCACGGCCCGGCGATAGGCCGGCTTGACCGGCCCGTTGGCGTGCCCCTTGACCTGAAGGACATTGCCTGCCGGATCGACTTCGATGGTCGCCTGCGAGGCGCCGTCCTTGTCGCGGAGCGAATAGACCTTGCATTCGCCAAGCCGCACCGCGTCGTCGTAAACCGCAACGCAATTTTCCATCCGGTCGCCCTCGCGGCGCAGGCTTTCCGGCGTCGTCAGTTGAAACACCGAAGCCTCGCTTCCATGGTGATAAACAGGAATGTCGCCGGGATCGCGAACCCAGCCTCGCTTCGCCCCTATTTCGTACCGCCTTTGCTCGGCGGCGCTCACCGTCTGTGGGAAGCCGTATCGGCTGAGCTTGGCGCGGGGTTTTTCCACGATCAGCGCGTCGAGACGCCAGATCGCCCGGCGCACCGTCCGGTTCAGGGTTCCGTCGAGGCGCAGGAAGATGATTTCGCGGCCGTTATCGATTGCTTCGAGGCACCAATCAGGCACCGGCTGTTCGAGGGGACGCGCTTCCAACATATCGTCGTCCGCCGGATCGACCAGCATCAGCGAGGTTCGGTCCACATGCGCAGGAAGCCCAGGCAAGCATCCGTATCGATTTTGGAGCGAAAATAGCCTAGTTCCATGTTGTGCCAGTTCTCAGAAAGGCGGCTCCCGGTAACCATATGCGAGGCCATTTTCCATTTCTCGTCTTCCGTTACCGCCCCTTTGAATAAGGCCTCACCGTCGGTATCGAGGGGAACGCCCGTCGCCGGACCAGGGCAAACAGCCAAAATGGATTTCACCCGTTCGCGGGCGTCGAGTGTGAGGCGCTGAGCAACCATTCCGCTCATGGAGTGGCCAATAACATGGAACTGGTCCCAACCTAGGGCGTCGGCCAAGGCTGCCGCATCCTCGGCCGCCTCCTTGGCTGTGTATTCTCCGGTAGTTTCGCGAGACAGCCCATAGCCTCTATGGTCCATGAAGGCGTAGGTAAATGTCTCCCCGTCCAGAAAGGGCCAGAGAGCTTTGTAGCTCTAATGCGTACCCATCCAATTGTGCATTACTATGACCCGTTCGGGCCCTGTTCCGACGATTTTGTGTCCGACAGTCATTTCGCTCTCCGTTTAAGGTGTTTTCGCGTAGGCACCGGGGTTGCCGCTGTTCGGGGCGGTTTGGCGTGGAAGTTAGCTTTCATGCCGCCGATGTTTTATCCAGCGCCTCAATAAATTGGTTGTGGTTGACCGGCTTTGAGAACATTGGCCAATCATGTTCGATCGCCGCCCTTTGCTGTTCTTCGCTGAGGGTCGCACAGCAATCCGTGAGCGTGTAGACCAAGTGGCCCGCGTCATAGGCGGTGCGCATTGTGGTCTCGATACAGATGTTGGTGAGTAGGCCGCAGAGAGCGACGGTCGTAATGCCGTGCTCATCAAGCACTTTCTTCAAGTCGGTGGTGGCGAAAGCGCAAGTCGTGCTCTTGCCTTCGACGACGATGTCACTGTCTTGAGTGTCAATTACGTCAGCGACGCCGGCACCCCAACTGCCCTTCTGGAAGGCGCCCGCATCCTTTACGGCCTTGAAAATACCGTAGGGCTCTTTCCCCATCTCGCGATAATCGAGCGAGAAAGCTATCGGGACATGAACGATCACGCTCCCCTTGTCTCTTGCCTTGGCGATAAGATCATTGATGTTCGCGACGACATTGTTGCTTTCAAGCAACGACTTTACTGCGCCATGCAGTTTGCCACCTTCGGTTAGAAAGTCGTTGTCGTTATCAACAACTATGACGGCTGTTTTATTCGGATCCATTGCTCTCTCCTACTGGCAAGAAAATGACGCGATTCAGGGCGTATACAGCGTACCCAAATCGCGTCAGTTGCGAAAATTTTCGCTACTTGTTGGTAGTCAGGAATTTCTCGATCAGGGACGCCAAGTAGACCGGCGTTTCCTGCATCGAGTAGTGCCCGGCGTCGGTGATGAACTGGAATTTCACGTTCGGGTACCAGGCGCCGAAGGTAGCGACGAGGTTCTTCTCCTGGAAGCCGGGCAGATCTTGTCGGCCACCGATCACGAGGATGGGAGTTCGTAGTTTGGCTTTTGCTGCAGCGGCGGAAAAATCGGTCTCCAGCCACATCTTGTAGTATCCCTTCATTGCCTCTTGATTGGACGTCGCCAAGTGCCGGTTCGCCTTCAATCGACCCCAGGCCGTCGACAGGCGCCTGCCAGTGAGGCCAGCAAAGGCTTGTTCGGAAACTTTACGATTGCCAATGGCGTTCCAGAGAAACTGCTTGGTAGCCTTGTCGGCCGGATAGCCGTTGGCGGCGACCGGCGATATGGCCACGACGCTCTTCAGGCGTTTACTGCCCGATACCCAGTCATCCACCGCCATCCGCTGGACGACCATGCCGGCCATAGAATGACCCACGACGTGGAATCTTTTCCATCCCAGCTTGTCGGCTAGGCGGAAGGCATCGCCCGCAACTTCTTCGACCGTGTACTTGCCCTTCAGGTTTCGCGACCGTCCATAGCCGCGGATATCAGCGAACACATAGGTGAAGGTGTTGGGGTCGAGATAGCGAAGAATCGGATCATAGTTGGCTGAATCACCCATCCAGTCGTGAAAGACCAAGACCTTTTCAGGTCCTTGGCCGTACACGCTGTAACCAAGAACCACGGGTGGCTTGGCGCTCGCCTGACGATGCGTGAGCATAATGCCTGAAAGGGCGACGATACCGGCAAGCACCACCATGCCTACCACCGTCATCCTTGACCGGCGCACAAGTGTTTTCATATCTGCGTACTCCATTTCCCTTGGTTTCGAACTCGTTGACCAAGATCATATCGGAGCACATTATAAATTGACTAGTACGCACAAATAACGCCTATAGTATCTTATTATATACTGTTGAGAACTAAAAATGAGAAAACAGCGGCACCAGAACTATACGAACTGCCCCGTCGAAGCGGCGCTCGATGTGGTTGGCGGGAAATGGAAAGCGGTAATTCTGTTTAGGTTGCTGGAGGGAACCAAGCGCTTCAACCAGCTGCGCCGTCTCCTACCCAATGTAACCCAGCGGATGATGACCAATCAGTTGCGCGAGCTGGAGCGGGACGGACTCGTCAGGCGCAAAGTCTATGCTCAAGTCCCGCCAAAAGTAGAGTATTCGCTGACCGACCTTGGAAAGACTCTTACGCCTGCGCTGCACGAGTTGAGGAAGTGGGGCGAGGAACACATGCTCGGGAGGTTAGAGGGTGGTGAGGCCGTAGGAGATTCAACGAAGAGGGGGCAATCCCCGATCAGCGCGCCCTGATTTCCCGAGCCACACTCCGCACGTATGGGAAAAAGGCAATGCGAAGCTGGCATAGTGACATTTCATTCTGATCTATTCTCGATTGCTAAACGCTTCGTATGGTATCTACCCTCGCGATAGAAATTCATTTTGTCCCTGTCCTGGCTAGCTAGCCGATGCGACTAGTCCGCGCGAATACGATTGTCACTTCCATACTCGACAATGAGATCCGCGGCTTCCACCTGAGTACCGACAGGCGCGACGATCCTGAGGATTGTACCATTACGAGGGGCGTTGATTGTTGTCTGCATTTTCATTGCATCGATTGTAACTAGAACGTCACCGGTTTTCACAATCTGGCCATCGGTAACCGCGACCGACGATATCACGCCGGAAATCGGTGCAGCCACATGGTCTGGGTTGTTGTCTTCTGCTCTTGGGTGATCGTCGGCAACACCAGCGACTTCGCGGTCAGACACTTTAATGCTACTTGGCTGGCCGTTCAGTTCAAAAAAGACTTCTACATTGCCGCTATCGTCCGGTTCAGGGTGCCGTCGAGGCGCAGGAAGATGATTTCGCGGCCGTTATCGATTACCTCGAGGCACCAATCGGGCACAGGCTATTCGAGGGGCCGCGCTTCCAACATATCGTCGTCCGCCGGATCGACCAGCATCAGCGTGGTTCGGTGCACGCCCCGAAGGATTCGGAAATATCGATGGTGATCGCGCAGGATCCAGCGCCGAGCCGTGCCGCGCACCCAATCGCCGACCAGCTCGTGCTCGGCGAGGTCGCTTAGGGCCGCGGTGAACGCATCGACCGCGTCCGAAGTGAGGACATTGCGCGCGGCCATGACCTCATCCGCCAAGACCGCCGGTCAGCGAAGGGATCTCCAACGGCACGAAGCCGTAGTGCCGTAACCAGCGCAGGTCGGAATCGAAGAACGTGCGTAAATCGGGGATGCCGTATTTCAGCATGGCGATGCGTTCGGCGCCCATGCCGAAGGCGAAGCCCTGAAACTCCTCGGGGTCGATGCCGCAATTGGCGAGCACTTTGGGATGGACCATGCCGCAGCCGAGAATTTCTAGCCAATCGTCGCCGGCGCCGATCTCGATGCCGTCGCGGGTGTGGGTGCAGCCGATATCGACTTCCGCCGAGGGCTCGGTGAAGGGGAAGTGGCTGGGGCGAAAACGCACCGGGACATCCTCGACCTCGAAATAGGCGCGGCAGAACTCGATCAGACAGCCCTTCAGATGTCCCATATGGGTCGAGCGGTCGATGACCAGCCCCTCGAACTGGTGGAACATCGGGGTATGGGTCATATCCGAATCGCAGCGATAAGTCCGCCCCGGCACGAGAATTCGGATCGGCGGGGAGACCGATTGCATGGTGCGGATCTGCACCGGCGATGTGTGGGTGCGGAGTAGAACGCCGGGCTGATCTTTTTCTTCCCCGCCGGCACCCTCGCGATCGTCGGCGGCAAGATAAAACGTGTCGTGCATCTGCCGCGCTGGGTGTTCGGGCGGGATGTTGAGGGCGGTGAAATTATACCAGTCGTTTTCGATATCGGGCCCTTCGGCGACGGTGAACCCCATCTCGCCGAAGATCGATACGACCTCGTCGGTGGCTTGGCTGATCGGGTGGACGCGGCCCTGCGCTTCGGCGCGGATCGGCAGGCTGATATCGATCGATTCGGTAGCCAGGCGAGCGTCGAGCGCGGCGTCCTCGAGTGCGGCCTTGCGCGCTTCGATGGCGCCCGCGACCTCGTTCTTCAGCGCATTGAGAGCCTGGCCGGCTGCCTTTCTCGCATCGCCATCGAGCTTGCCGAGCCCCTTCATCCGCTCAGTGATTTTGCCCTTCTTGCCAAGCGCGCCCACGCGCACACTATCGAGCGCCTGCGGCGATTGCGCCGCTGCCGCTGCATCGATGATCTCCTTGCGGAGTGCGTCAAGATCATTGGCACTCATGGAACGTAACGCTCCGAGCAGAATTTTGGCCCCCGCCGGTCCCAGCGGAGGCCCATGGCTTTTACCCGGCCCGCGCTGCCAAACGCAAGCTGGACAACGATTAGCCTATTTTACTTCAAGGCGCCTTTCGCTGTCTCGACCACCGCCTTGAAGGCAGCGGGGTCGAGGGCCGCCATGTCGGCGAGCACCTTGCGGTCGAGCTCGACGCCGGCCTTGTTCATCCCGTTCATGAACTGCGAATAGGTCAGCCCGTGCTCGCGTGCGCCGGCGTTGATGCGCTGAATCCATAAGGCGCGGAAACTGCGCTTGCGGTTGCGCCGGTCGCGATAGGCGTATTGCAGCCCCTTTTCGACCTTTTCAAGCGCCACCCGGTAGACGTTGTTGTTGCGGCCGCGATAACCTTTGGCCGCCTTGATGATTTTCTTGTGACGTGCGTGGGTGGTGACCCCGCGTTTGACCCGTGCCATGGCGCTGCTCCCTAACCGTATGGCAGGTAGGAGCGTACCTGCTTGGCGTTCGTCTTGGTCATGATTTCCAGTCCGCGCGCCTTGCGCTTCATGCTCTGCGATCGCTTGCGCAGATTATGCCGCTTCTTGGCCGGGCTCATGCGGACCTTGCCAGTGCCGGTGAAGCTGAATCGCTTCTTGGCGCTGCTCTTGCTTTTGAGCTTGGGCATTCTCGCGTTCCTAACTGTTTAAAGAGATCGACGCATCGGGGCGGCTTCGGCATGCCCTTGTCGGCCGCACCGCCCGAGTAAGCACCGGGATATAGCGATGGCGAGGCTGGAAATCAACTTGTCCCCGCCGATTTTCGGCAAAGATTGCTTACTCTAGCCTCCGCCCCCCGACTTGATCGCGGTGGCGACCACGCCGATGGCGACGATGATGTAGATGACCGCGATAGAACCCAGCACGGTACCAATGATGCCGAGGACGAAGCCGGCAGTGCCAAGCCCGCCGTTCGGCTGTTTGCGGGCCTTGTTGCCGAGAACGATGGCGATGATGCCGAGGACTAGACCGATGAACGGGATGAACAGGCTGAGGATTCCCAGCACCAGCGAAGCCGTCGCTCCCTCGGGCGGCGACGGCGGCTTTGCTGTCGGCGCCTCAGGCGGTGTTGGTTGAACGGTGACGTCTTCGCTCATTCGATCGATCCCCCCTTGCTGATGGCTCTGCCAGCTGTCGCGGCTATTTCGGCGCCATGACCATCGTCATTTGGCGGCCTTCCATCTTGGGAAACTGCTCGACCTTGGCGATCTCCTCGAGATCGGCGCGGACCCGTTCGAGCACTTTCATGCCGAGATTCTGGTGCACCATCTCGCGACCGCGAAAGCGCAAGGTAACCTTGACCTTGTCGCCGTCGCCAAGGAAGCGGTTGATCGAGCGCAGCTTGACGTCATAGTCGTGATGGTCGATGCCCGGCCGCATTTTAATTTCCTTGACGTCGATGGTGCGCTGTTTCTTACGCGCCTCGGCTTTCTTTTTCTGGGTTTCGTATTTGAGCTTGCCGTAGTCGAGGATTTTGCATACTGGCGGATCGGCATTGGGCGAGACTTCGACAAGGTCGAGCCCGACATCTTCGGCCATCTCAATCGCCGCTGGCGTGGCGATGATCCCGACATTTTCCCCTTCGGCTCCAATGAGCCGGACTTCCGGTACCTCGATCTGCTTGTTGACGCGCGGTCCGGTCCGGACCGGCGCGATGATCCTGTATGGTCTGGCTATTCTCGGTTACTCCTTATCCTGCCTATATTTGGGTTCCTGCCTCATAATGGGGTTTGCACACCCCGGCAACATTCCGGCCCGGTCCTATAGGGGGACCGGCGGCGCTGCTTGCGAACTTAGTTTATCGAGGGCTCGGTCGAGCGCAAGGGTTTCTTGCTCTTTTTGACCGAGCCGGCGAATGGTCACCGTGCCCTCCCCGGCCTCGCGTTTGCCGAGAACGAGGATGACCGGGACTTTGGCGAGGCTGTGCTCGCGGACTTTATAGTTGATCTTCTCATTGCGAATATCGAGCACCGGCCGCAGGCCCGCCGCCTTCAGTTTTTGATGGACTTCCGTAGCGTAATCATCAGCGTCTGAGGTGATGGTTGCGACCGCGATCTGGACCGGCGCCAGCCACAGCGGAAATCGCCCGGCATAGTGTTCGATGAGCACCCCGATGAAGCGCTCGAACGAGCCGATGATCGTCCGGTGCAGCATCACCGGCCGGTGCGCATCGCCATCCTTGCCGATATATTTCGCGTCCAGTCGTTCGGGCAGTACGAAATCAACCTGCAGCGTGCCGCACTGCCAGTCGCGGCCGATCGCATCGCGCAGCACGAAATCCAGCTTCGGTCCATAGAAGGCGCCGTCGCCGGGATTGAGCTCGAATGCCAAGCCAGTCTCCTCGACCGCCGATTTAAGCGCGCTCTCGGCCCGGTCCCAAGTCTCGTCGCTGCCGGCGCGCGTCTCGGGCCGGTCAGCAAAACTGATCCTCACATCCTCGAAGCCGAAATCGCGATAGACGCTCATCAAAAGGTCGCAGAAGGATTTGGTTTCAGAGTTGATCTGGTCCTCGGTGCAAAAAATATGAGCGTCGTCCTGGGTGAAGGCGCGCACCCGCATCAGCCCATGCAGCGCGCCTGATGGCTCGTTGCGGTGGCACGCGCCGAATTCGGCCATGCGTAACGGCAAATCGCGATAGCTCTTGATACCTTGGCGGAAGATCTGGACGTGACAGGGGCAGTTCATCGGCTTGAGCGCGAGGATTTCATCCTCGTCGGTCTGGGTCGTGAACATGTTCTCGCGGTATTTCTCCCAGTGTCCCGAAGCCTCCCACAAGGCCCGGTCGACGAGCTGCGGCGTCTTAACCTCGGTATAGCCGGCGCCGCGCTGCCTCGCCCGCATGTAGGATTGGCAGAGCCGGTAGAGCGTCCAGCCCTTGTCGTGCCAGAAGACCGAGCCTTGGGCCTCCTCCTGGAGATGGAAAAGATCCATCTCGCGGCCCAGCCGGCGGTGGTCGCGCTTCTCGGCCTCCTCGATGCGTAGGAGGTAGGCGTCGAGTTCCTTCTTGTCGCGCCAAGCCGTGCCATAGATGCGCTGGAGTTGCGGATTACGCCTATCGCCACGCCAGTAGGCGCCGGCCAATTTGGTCAGCTTGAACGCCTTGGGCAGTTTGCCGGTCGATGGAAGATGAGGTCCGCGGCACAAATCGAGCCAGTCGCCCTGGCCGTAGACCGTGATGTCGTCGTCGACCGGTAACTCGCCGACCCATTCGGCCTTGAACGTCTCACCCACCTTCTCGAAGAAGGCGATGGCTTGTCTGCGGTCCCAGACCTGACGCACGATCGGCTCGTCGCGGTCGACGATCTCCGCCATCCTGGCTTCGATGGATTGGAAATCGTCGAGCGAGAACGGCTCCTCACGGTGAAAATCGTAATAGAACCCGTCCTCGGTAGCCGGCCCGAAAGTGATCTGAGTTCCCTCAAACAGCTCCTGGACGGCCTGCGCGAGGATATGTGCGGCGTCGTGGCGGATGAGCTCCAGCGCCTCATCGCTTTGTTTGGTGATGATCGCGATTGCGGCGTCGTCGGCAATCTCGCGGCCGAGATCCCTGACCTCGCCGTCAACCTTGATCGCTAGAGCCGCCTTGGCCAGTCCGGGGCCGATCGCACCGGCGATTTTGGCGCCCGTCACCGGCCCGGGGAACGACTTTTCAGTGCCGTCGGGCAGTGTAATTGTCACGGCCTCCGCCGCCACGCTGGCGTTTTTCGATTGTTGTGCTTCAACCATATCGTTCAAGGTTCTTAAGAATTATCCTTTACCGGAATTTCGATCATCCCCGAGTCGCCTACTGGCCATACGCCGCCCCTATTTAAGACAGCGTTAACCGCAATGCCAGTCGCGCGACGATCAATCGGAATGAAAGTCACAGAAGCGTTATGGCGGCGCGCTCAACCTCATCCACACCCAGCGCGCCGAGATCATCGCGCCTCAACACCACCACTTCGTCAGCGCCCTCAGGAGCACGGGGCGCGGTTAGCGCCGGGTCGGATGCGCCCGAGAACAAGACCACGCTCACACATCCGGTGCTGGCGATCAAATGCATCGGACCGGTATCGTTGCCCACCGCCAGCGACGCCCCCCGGGCGAGGGCGACAATTTCAGCAAAAGACGTTTGGCCGGTTAGATCGTGCATGCCTTCGCCAATGCCGGCAATCTCCGCACCCAGCTCCGCCTCGCCCGGCCCGCCGATTACCACCGGCGCGACGCCCTGGCCCGCGAGGCGGCGGGCTAACGCGCCGTAGCACGAAGCCGGCCAGCGCTTGGCCAGGCGGTGGGCAGCGCCGCCGGGAACCAACAACGCGTAATTTCCGTCGAGTCCGAACCGCCCTATCCCGCCTGTGACCCATGACAGATCGGGCGGCGGTACATCGGCGATCCCGGCATCGGCGAGCTGGCCAATCTGGCGCTCGATCGTATGGAGGTTATCGCGCTCTGGGTCGCGGTGGGGGTGGGAGCATCCGCGCACGATGCCCGACCATTGCGGTCGCCGCCCCGGGCCCAGCAAGCGATAGTAGAAGCCACTTCTATCGGAGGTCTGAAGGTCGTAGATGCGGGAGAATCCGGCGCCGTGCAGGCGTTTTCGCAAACCCAGCCAACCGCCGATCTGCCACAGGGGCGCTCTGGTATCGATCCAAACCTCGTCGAAGAACGGGCTAACCCGCGCGAAATCGGCGAAGGTTGCGGTGGTCAGAAGGGTGATATGCGCGCCCGCATGGTGCCGCCTGATCGCCGCGAACGGGCCCGTCGAAAGAACAAAATCGCCGAGGGCGCCGAGCCGGATGACGAGCACGCATTCGCCCTGATCCGCCGCGCTCGTTTTCTGGCGGCAGCCGCCGCTCATTCTCTACCGGCAGTCGCCGCTCATTCTCTACCGGCAGTCGCCTCTGCGGCGACTTCTCGATAAAGCGCAAGCGTCTTCTCGCACATCGACTCCTTCGAGAAGTTTTCGCGCACCCGTTTCATCGCCAGTTTGGCCATTGAAGCGCGCGCGATTTTGCTGACCGACAAAGCGCGCTCAATCGCCGCGGCAAGCGCGTCGGCATCGCCTGGCGGGACCAGCCAGCCAGTCTCCCCCTCGATGATCTGTTCGCGGGCGCCGCCATGATCGCTGGCGATGACCGGCCGGCCCATAGCGCCAGCCTCGGCGATCACCCGGCCGAAAGCCTCGGGGTCGGTCGAGGCCGAGACGACGATGTCGGCCAGCATCAGCGCCGCCGGCATGTCGCGGGTCTCATCGACCAGGCGAGCGACGCCGCCCAAATCGCGGTCGCGGACCAACTGTTCGAGTTCTTCGGAATAAGCCGTGCGGCCCTGGTTGGGGCCGACGATGACGGCGCACAGATCGCGGCGCTGCAATTTGGCCATCGCCTCGACGAAGACCGTCTGGCCTTTCCAGCGGGTCAGCCGCCCCGGCAGCATCACCACCGGCACCCCGTCGGGCAATCGCCAGCGATTGGATAGTTGAATAATCCGCGCCGGCGGTACCAGCTTGGGATCGAAAATGGCAGTGTCGACGCCGCGGTGGATGACCGAGACCAGCGCGGGGTCGGTTTTGTAGACGCGCTGCACGTGCTCGGAAATGAAATCCGAGATGGCGATCACGCGGGCGCCCCGTGTCATCACCGCGTTGTAGCGCTGCTTTAACCTGTTGCCGAGCCCGTAGGTACCGTGGAAGGTGGTAACCAGCGGCCGCTTGGTCGCACGCGCCGCACGCCAGGCGCTCCAGGCGGGGGCGCGCGAGCGGGCGTGCAGGATGTCGACCTGCTTCTCCCTGACAATGCGGGCGAGACGCCGTGCGTTGGCGGCCATGGTCACCGGGTTCTTGCTGTCCGAGGGCAGCGTAATGTGCTCGATACCGGCGCGTTCGAGCTCGCGGACCATCTCGCCGCCGGCCGAGACAACCAGCGAGCGAGCGCCGGCCTCGCGAAGCGCCGCCGCGATATCGACTGTTCCGCGCTCGACACCGCCGACCGACAGCCTTGGCACAATCTGCAAGACAACCGGCGGCGGCCCAATTTGGGAATGTGCGCGCGCCTTGCTTGCCGCTGGCTCAAGTGATTTGTTCATGGACTCTTTAGGGATGAGATTTCCGCCCGAATATGACATCAGACTCGCCGGTACTGACCCAACCCGAATTCCTCGATTGGCCCGACGGCACGAGGATCGCTTACCACAGGTGCGAGGGCAAGGCACCATGTGTTGTCTTCCTGCCCGGCTTTCGCTCGGACATGACCGGCGACAAGGCAACCACCTTGGAGAAATTCTGTGACGAGCGCGGACAGGCCTTCCTGCGATTTGATTATACTGGGCACGGTGCCTCTTCCGGTGAGTTCGCCGACGGCACCATCGGCCAGTGGACACGCGATGCGGTCGAGGCGATCGAGCGGCTGACCTCCGGGAGCCTGGTTCTGGTCGGCTCGAGCATGGGTGGGTGGATCATGCTGCTGGCCGCCCTCGCCTTGAAGCCGCGGATCGCCGGGCTGGTCGGCATCGCCGCCGCGCCCGATTTCACCGAGGAGCTCATGTGGGCCGGCCTCGATGCCGCCAGTAGGGCCAAGCTCGAACGCGACGGTGTCATCCACCAGCCTTCGGAATACGATCCGGTGCCAACGCCGATCACCATGGCGCTGATCGAAGAAGGACGGAACCACCTGTTATTGGGCGGCCCCATCGCGCTCGACTGCCCGGTACGGCTTATCCAGGGCAAGAAGGATCCCGACGTGCCCTGGCAGACCGCCCAGCGCATTGCCGATACGCTTAACTCTTCCGATGTCGAAACAATCCTCGTCGAAGACGGCGACCACCGCCTCTCGGAGCCGCACGATCTTGAGCGGCTGACCAATGTTCTGGCCGGGCTTCTGCACCAGCTGGTTTGAAAGCTACGCGGCTCGTTAAGTCTCGCGGTCCAGCAAGGCGCGCAAACCCGCCTCGTAGTCGGGATAGGTCAGCTTCACGCCTAGCTCTCGCTTGAAGCGCGCGTTGCGGACGCGGCGGTTGTCGGCATAGAAGCTGGCTGCCATGGGGGTGAGATCGGCCTCCGCGAAGGGCACCAGCGATGGCGGTTCGGTCTTAAGCAAGCTCGCGGCAAAGCGGACGACTTCCTCGGCCGCCGCCGGCCGGTCGTCGCAGAGATTGTAGATGCCTCCCGGATTGGGCCGCGCGATCGAGGCCTGGAGGGTCCGGGCGATGTCATCGACATGGATGCGCGAGAAGACGTGCCCCGGCTTGTCGATGCGCCTAGCCGTTCCGGCGATGAGTTGTGCGAGAGCGTTGCGGCCGGGACCGTAGATCCCAGCGAGGCGAAAGATATGGATCGGTACGCCTTCACTTGCGAGGTCGAGCCAGGCCGCCTCGGCCGTCGACCGCCGCACCCCGCGCGGGCCGCTCGGGCGAACTGGCGATCCCTCGTCAACCCACCCGCCGCCGGTATCACCATAGACGCCAGTACTCGACAAATAGCCGGCCCATTTGAGGCCGCCATGCTTGGTGATAGCGGCGCGGTGGTGGGCGAGCACCGGATCGCCGATCTCGTCCGGTGGCACAGAGCTTAGGATATGATTCGCCGCCGATAGCGCTTCGAGCCCCGTGCTATCAAGAGGTCGGCCACGGTCGAAGAGGAACATCCGGCAGTCTTCGATTGCCGGCGCCGATCCGCCGCTTCGGCGCGTGCCGGCGATCGCCCAGCCCTGACCGGCCAGCCGCTGGGCGAATGCCTGCGCGCTATAACCGAGGCCGAATATGAAAAGCCGGTTGGTCCGGTCCATTTTTCGCCTTGATTGTCGGCTCGCTGGCCTTGGTATCGCGACGATCGAGATAGGCGCTTGCCAACGCCGCGTCAAACCGCGAGCCTTATTACTAAGGAGCGCCCATGGTCCGCATCCCGCACAATGATCTAAACCGCAACACTGCCATCGGCGCTATCGTCTGGCTCACCGTCTGCCTCGCTGGCGCCGGGACGATGGCTGCCGCCGTCGGCAAGACGCCGCCCGCCTTGCCCGGAGATTCGGCACTTTACCGGGATTGCATGGCACGGGTGTCAAAAAATCCCAAGCAAGCTTTCGAACAAGCACTGGCCTGGCATTCTACCGGCGGCAGTTATCCCGCCCGCCATTGCGCCGCCTCGGCGCTTCAGGCGCTTGGCCAGCACGCCGAGGCGGCAGTGCGGTTACAAAAGCTCGCCTTCGACATGAAAGCCGCGCCGGTCGCCCTGCGCGCCAAGATCCTGCAGCAGGCGGCGGGATCCTGGCTACGGGCCAAACAACGCAATCGCGCCCTTGCGGCGCTGAAGACCGCGATCAAAATGGCCCCCAAAAATATGCGATTGCGAAGCGATCGAGGGCTGATCCTGGCGCTGTCGGGAAAGTTATTTGCAGCAGTCGACGACTTCAACAGGGTCATCGAGGCAGAGCCAAAAAACACAAATGTGTTGGTTTTGCGAGCAGCAACCTACCGGCGGCTGAAAAGCATCGCCCTGGCGCGCGACGATCTGAAGCGGGCGCTGTTGATCGATCCCGACCATCCCGACGCTCTTTTGGAGCGCGGCATCCTCAGGCTGGCAAGCAAGGACAGGAAGGGCGCACGGGCCGACTGGATTCGCATCATTCAGGTCGCCCCCAAATCGGCGGCCGCCATAGTCGCCCGTGCAAAACTTGCGAAATTCAATTTAAAGAAGAATTAAAAATATTTCGTTTCGCGCATACCGAAGCCAAAAGGTGGCTTGCAACCGTTATCCTTGTCGAACTTGTTATGAAACGCACCGGTGCGGGCGCGGGAAAAGTTTGCTGTTCAACATTATTTCGATGTTCATGATACGATCTGGTTGCGCTGCACCCACCACAAAGTTACAGTCCACCGACTCGCAAGTGTTGTGAGCACGGGTTGGCAAATCTAACCTAAACAGATTTGCCCCTATACAACAGTGGGATAGGGAAACCGGCTGAACACGCTTAACACGTTTCAAAGATAAGCGGTTGGGGTTAGCTATTTCTCTAGATATTTACTTAAACCGCGGCAGCATTTTCTATGATGCGTCGCGGTAGCGGGGGAGTTGTCTTTAGTTTACTTCCTTATGTTCGGGGGAATTGCACTTGTCCGCAGATGTGTATGCTGGCGATGTATCGGCCCAGGAGGCTTGGGACCTATTGAGCAGCGACAGCTCGGCGGTTCTCGTCGATTGTCGCACTCGGCCGGAGTGGTCTTTCGTCGGCATCCCTGATCTGAGCGCACTTGAAGCCAAAGCCATCTTCACCGAATGGCAAGTATTTCCTTCGATGCAGGTCAATGCCGAGTTCGCGGCGCAGTTGCGCACCGGCGGCACCGATCCTGATGCTGATAGGGCGCCCCTGTTGTTCATTTGCCGTTCAGGGGTCCGCTCCAAGGCCGCGGCGATAGCTATGACGCAAGCTGGTTTCGGACCCTGCTACAACGTGTCCGGCGGCTTCGAGGGGCCGTTGGACGGCAATAAACATCGTGGCGGGAGCGATGGCTGGAAAGCCGCCTCCCTGCCCTGGATTCAGGAGTAAGCCATGAATAGCGGCGAGGCGGCCGATAGGATCGAAGTCCGATGGGCTCGGGTACGCGGACGCCTGCGCAGCGAAGTTGGCGAGGCCGCCTTCAAGAGCTGGCTCAAACCCTTGACCCTGCGCCAAATCGATGGCGACGTTGTGCGCCTCTCGGTGGGCACCCGGTTCATGCGTGATTGGGTTGCCTCGCACTATGGCGATCGCCTGCGCGAGCTATGGCGCGAGGAGGACGCAACGATCGGTTCGATCGAAATCGCCGTCGAGGACGTGCTCGACGGTCAGGACGGTGGCACGGCCGAACCTCTCCGCGCGCGCGCCGCAGTACCGTCCGCACCGGGGTTCACGCGCCATGAACCCGTGCGCCGATCGGTCGGATCTCCGGGCGAGATTCCGGGGGAAATTATCCACCGCGACATCGGCGCACCGCTCGATCCCCGCTTTACCTTCGAGAATTTCGTCGTTGGCAAGCCCAACGAGATGGCCCATGCGGCGGCGCTCCGGGTCGCCGACGCCACCACCCTGCCCTTTAATCCCTTGTTTCTTTATGGTGGCGTCGGGCTCGGAAAGACCCACCTGATGCACGCGATCGCGCACCGCATTTCAAGCCGCAAGCCCGACAAGCGCGTGATCTACCTGTCGGCCGAGAACTTCATGTACCGGTTCATCCGGGCCATGCGTTACAAGGACACGATGTCGTTCAAGGAGCAGTTCCGCGCGGTCGATTTCCTGATGATCGACGACATCCAGTTTTTCAGCGGCAAGGACAGTACGCAGGAAGAGTTCTTTCATACCTTCAATGCCCTGGTCGACGAGAATCGCCAGGTCGTGATTTCCGCCGACAAGCCGCCCTTCGACCTCCAGCGAATGGAAGAGCGCCTGCGCTCACGCCTCGGCTGGGGGGTAGTCGCCGACATCCATCCGACGACCTACGAGCTGCGGCTCTCCATTCTGCAATCGAAGGCTGAGCAGATGCGCGTCGACATGCCGCCCAAGGTTCTGGAATTTCTCGCCTACAAGATTTCCTCGAATGTCCGCGAGCTTGAAGGTGCGCTGAACCGCATCGTCGCCCACTCCGAGCTGGTCGGACGCGAGATCACGCTTGAGAACACTCAGGAACTGCTCCACGATTTGCTGCGCGCCAGCGATCGGCACATCACGATCGACGAAATCCAGAAGCGCGTGGCCGAGCATTTCAACATCAGGCTTTCGGACATGCATTCACCGCGGCGCGCGCGTGCAGTGGCGCGGCCTCGCCAGGTGGCGATGTATCTTGCCAAACAATTGACCACGCGATCGCTGCCGGAGATCGGCCGCAAGTTCGGCGGCCGCGACCATACGACGGTAATGCACGCGGTCAAGCGCATTGATCAGCTGCGCGCCACTGATGCGAGCTTCGCCGAAGACATCGATCTTCTGCGCCGCATGGTCGAGGGCTAGCGCACGCGTTGATATCGAGAGGCCTTGAACGCTGATATTTAGGCCCTGGATCGGCCCCTTTGGCTCGTCAGAAAACTGTTCCGAATCAAGGGTGTTTTGGTATAATGGTTGCAACCTTCGACGGCTGCGCCGCGGTGGCCCTACGGGTTAGCGACTGATGCCGATTATCGTCAAAAACAAGCGGGCGAACCCAAGCGCTCCGGTAACCGTAACTTTCCTCACTTTTCCGGATCGAACATGAAATTTGTCATCGAGCGGGCGGCCCTCCTGAAGTCCCTGGGCCACGTGCAGAGCGTTGTCGAACGGCGCAATGCGATCGCCATCCTGTCCAACGTGCTGATCGAGGCTGGCGACGGCCGCGTCTCGCTGGCGACCACCGACATGGATGTGGCGATCGCCGATTCAGTTGAGGCTGAGATTACTGCAGAGGGCGCTACGACCGCCCCCGTTCATACGCTTTACGACATCGTCCGAAAGCTGCCGGAAGGTGCACAGGTCGAGATCGAGAACGACGGGTCGGGGCGCATGATCCTGCGCGCCGGGCGTTCGATCTTCAAGCTCTCCTGTCTGCCGAAGGAGGATTTTCCGACCCCTGCAGAAAGCGAGTTCCCGCACAACTTCTCGCTGCCGGCGGAAGAATTGCGGGCGCTGATCGACCGCACCCGCTTCGCAATTTCCACCGAGGAGACGCGCTACTATCTAAACGGCATCTTCCTGCACACTGCCGAGGCCGACGGGGTCAAGGTGTTGCTCGCGGTGGCCACCGACGGCCACCGCCTGGCGCGCATCCAGATGCCTCAGCCTGACGGCGCCGCGGATATGCCGGGCATTATCGTGCCGCGCAAGGCGGTGAATGAGCTGCGCAAATTGATCGACGAATCGACCGAACCCGTCCAAATCTCGCTTTCCGAAACCCGGATTCGCTTCACTTTCGAGGCCATGGTCATCAGCACTAAACTGATCGACGGCACCTTCCCCGACTACCAGCGGGTGATCCCCGAAGGCAACGACAAGATGCTCGAAGTCGATTGCCGCGAGTTTACCGCCGCCGTCGACCGGGTATCGACGATCTCAACCGAGAAATCGCGGGCCATCAAGCTGGCCGTCGACAAGGGCAATCTGGTGCTCTCGGCATCGAGCCCCGACAGCGGCACCGCCACCGAGGAACTCGAAGTCAGCTACGATGCCGAGCCGATCGAGATCGGCTTCAATTCGCGCTACCTCCTCGACATTACCCAACAGATCGAGGGAAATGGCGCCCAATTCGCGCTCGCCGACGCAGCCTCGCCAACGATCATCCAGGACACCGCCGACAAAAGCGCGCTTTACGTGCTCATGCCGATGCGGGTCTAGAGCATGATCGTGCTCTAGTGGATAGAACTCAATAGGTGGAGGCCCTGAGGCATAGTGCCCAAGCGGCAATGAATGAACCGGTGGATATGGCGCCGGCCGTCCCCGGCAGCGGAGGTGCGCCGCTTGCTGTGCGTCGGCTTGTCCTCACCGAGTTTCGTAATTACCGGCGCTTGCGGCTGACGCCAGAGGCGCGCCCGATCGTCCTCACCGGCCCCAACGGGGCGGGCAAAACCAATCTCTTGGAGGCTTTATCCTACTTGGCACCGGGCCGCGGCTTGCGGCGGGCCCGCCTTGCCCAGGTTGCACGCCGGACGCCCCGGGTAGCATCGGCCGAGAATGCTTCACCCGCGAGCGTAAGCGAAACGCCTTGGGCTGTCTCGGCGACGCTTGCCAGCCCGCAAGGACCAGTGGAAATCGGCACCGGGCGCGAGCCGCCTCATACCGGAGACGCGCCTACGGTGGAAAAACGCCTGGTGCGGATTGACGGTATGCCGGCGAAAAACCAAGGCGAGCTTGCCCGCCTGCTGTCGGTCACCTGGTTGACGCCGGAGATGGATCGTCTGTTCCTCGACGCCGGCGCGACGCGGCGACGCTTTCTCGATCGCCTGGTCTATGGCTTCGTTGCCGAACATGCGGCCAGCGTCTCCGCTTACGAGCGCGCCATGAGGGAGCGCACGCGTCTGTTGCGCGACGGGGCCGGCGACACTGCCTGGCTGAACGCCCTTGAAGCCAACATGGCCGAGGCCGGCGTCGCCGTCGCCGCCGGCCGGCGCCAGATGGTGGCGCGGCTGAACCAGGCCTCGCAAAACAATATCGGACCCTTCCCCCGGCCCGCGGTGACCATCGAGGGTGCGGTCGAGCAATGGCTGGAAGAGATGCCGGCGCTGGCTGCTGAGGAACGCTTCCGCGAGCGCCTGCACGAGAGCCGCCGACGCGACGCCGAGGCTGGAGGCGCGGAGCTGGGGCCCCATCGCAGTAACCTCGCTGTCCGCCACGCTGGGCACGACCTGCCGGCCGCTTCGTGCTCGACCGGAGAGCAGAAAGCGCTGCTGATCGCTATCGTGCTAGCCACCGCGCGCCTGCTGGCGCTCGACCGCGGCGCGCCGCCGATCCTGCTGCTTGACGAGGTGGTCGCACATCTCGACGAGACGCACCGCACCGCCTTGTTCGACGAGATCTGCGCGTTGCAGGCACAAGCATGGCTGACGGGCACCGACCGGGCCTTGTTCGCGGGCCTCGAAGGGCGGGCTCAGTTCATGGATGTCAACGCCGGCGACGTCACACCGGCAACGATCGGAGCGCCCCTGGAGGGCAGAACATAGATGACCACACCGACCATGAAGAAGGATCCGGCGAAAATACCGGCCGGCGGTAACGGCGAAGACTACGGCGCTGAATCGATCAAGGTGCTACGCGGCCTGGAGGCCGTGCGCAAGCGCCCGGGCATGTATATCGGCGATACCGACGATGGCTCGGGGCTGCACCATCTGGTCTACGAGGTCGTCGACAATTCGATCGACGAGGCGCTGGCCGGCTTCTGCACCCGGATCGAAGTAACGCTAAATCCCGACGGATCGGTGACGGTTCTCGACGACGGTCGCGGCATCCCCGTCGAAATCCACGCCGAGGAAGGCATCTCGGCGGCTGAAGTCATCATGACCCAACTCCACGCCGGCGGTAAGTTCGATCAGAATTCCTACAAAGTCTCGGGCGGCCTGCACGGGGTCGGGGTGTCAGTCGTCAACGCCTTGTCGGAATCGCTGACCATGCGCATCTGGCGCGGCGGCAAGGAGCATTCCATGGCGTTCGCCGACGGCGAGGCGTTGGCCCGGCTGAAGGAAACGGGCGCGGCAAGCGAGCAGACCGGAACCGAGATCTGTTTCCTGCCCTCGAAGAAGACCTTCACGCAAACCGAATTCGATTTTGCCACGCTGGAGCATCGATTACGCGAGCTGGCATTCCTCAATTCCGGCATAACCCTGTCGCTCACCGACGCGCGCGGGGTCGAGGAAAAATCCATCGAATTGCACTATGTGGGCGGTATCAGCGCCTTCGTCGAGCATCTCGACCGCTCCAAAACGCCATTGCATTCGCCGCCGATAAAATTATCCGGCGAGAACGACGGCATTGAAATCGACATCGCCATGCAGTGGAACGACAGCTACCACGAAACCATGCTGTGCTACACAAACACTGTCCACCAGGGCGACGGCGGCACCCACCTCGCCGGGTTCCGAGCCGCCCTGACCCGTCAGGTCAACGGCTACGCGCAATCGAGCGGCATCGCCAAAAAAGAGAAAGTGAGCCTGTCGGGCGACGATGCCCGCGAGGGTCTGACCTGCGTGCTGACGGTCAAGGTGGCGGATCCCAAATTCTCCTCCCAGACCAAGGACAAACTGGTTTCATCGGAGGTCCGCCCGGCGGTCGAGAGTTTCGTCAACGCAAAGCTCGGCCAGTGGTTCGAGGAGCATCCGGGCGACGCCAAGACGATCGTCGCCAAAGTGGTCGAGGCCGCCACTGCCCGCGAAGCCGCCCGCAAGGCCCGCGAGCTGACCCGGCGCAAGGGGGCTCTCGACATCTCCTCGCTGCCCGGCAAGCTCGCCGACTGCCAGGAGCGCGATCCGGCGAAGTCCGAGCTGTTCCTGGTCGAGGGCGATTCGGCCGGCGGCACGGCCAAACAGGGGCGCGACCGCAAGTCGCAAGCCATCCTTCCCCTGCGCGGCAAGATCCTCAACGTCGAGCGGGCGCGCTTCGACAAGATGCTGTCCTCGGTCGAGATCGGCACACTGATCACGGCGCTCGGCACGGGTATTAGCGACGACTTCGATATTTCCAAGTTGCGCTACCACAAGATCATCATCATGACCGACGCCGATGTCGACGGCGCGCACATCCGAACCCTGCTGCTGACCTTCTTCTATCGCCAAATGCCGGAGATCATCCGCCATGTCGACGAAACCGGTGAGGAGCATGGCTATCTCTACATCGCCCAGCCGCCGCTCTATAAGGCCAAGCGCGGCAAGTCGGAGGTCTACCTCAAGAACGACGCCGGTCTCGACGAATTTCTCATCGAGGCGGCGCTAGAGGATGCGGTCTTCACCCTGCACGACGGCGCCCAGCAGTCCGGCCTCGATCTGAGGGCGACCGTCGACAAAGCGCGTGAGATCAGGCAATTGCTGGAACCCCTGGTGCGACATGTCGGCAATGCCGCCGTCATCGAACAAGCGGCGATCGCCGGCGCCCTAAACCCCTCGATCCTATCCGATAGCGAGCAGGCCGACACAGCGGCGCGTTATATCGCCGGCCGCCTCGACGCCTTATCGGGCGAGCACGAGCGGGGCTGGAAAGGCGAAGCGCTGCCCGATGGTGGGCTGGCTTTCACGCGCACGGTGCGCGGGGTCAGCGAGCGCCACG
>JAPULJ010000443.1 GCA_027295145.1 Alphaproteobacteria bacterium
CTCACCCGCCGGCGCCAACATCGGCGCGGTGACGCCGGAGGAAATCGCCTTATCGATTCTCACTGATATTGTGCAAGAGCGAAGGCTCGGCACAGCTGAAGATGATAGAAAAAATGCCTCTCATTCAGCGGCAAGCGCGAAAATTTCTTCCTCGTCGCGAACTCCCCGTAACGAATGCTGACCTAATGATCTAAGTTCGTCCGGGACGTTTTGCGCGAATTCCGAAGATGTCAGCACTGTCTCGCCCAGTGTCTTACACAAACCCTCAATACGTGACGCTTCGTTAACAGCGGAGCCTATTACCGTGAAGTCCAGGCGCTTCGTTGTTCCAACATTGCCGTATGTGATGCTCCCACAGTGCAATCCTGTGCCGAACGCCAGTGGCGGCTTTTTTTGTGCCTCGCGTTCTTGGTTGACGAAATTTATCCGCTCCCGTGCGTTACGGGCCGCCGATAGCGCTCGTTTGCACGCCTCGGCGGGTGGATTATCCGGCTCATTGATCGCAAAGATAGCGAGAACAGCATCGCCTATAAATTTCAGCACTTCACCGCCATGCTCGATCACCGCGCCGGCGACACTGTCGAAATACTGATTGAGCATGGCCAAGTAATCGTCACGGGAGAGTGTCTCGGCCAGCGACGTGGAGTTGCGCAGATCGGAAAACCAAATGACGGCGTGCAGCTCCTCACCGTCACCGCGTCTTACCAAGCCACTCATGACCCTTTCACCGGCGTTTCTGCCGAGATAGGTCTGCAATAGCGTCAGCGCTGAGACTCGTTGCGCATGGGTTTCGAGCTGACGCCCGAAGTTGGGCAGAATCTCATAGAGCAGACCAAGATCGTCGGTCGAAAATCCGCCAGGAGCATCCGATACAAGGTTGATGATATTGATCAACCCGTCGGAAAAACGCAGCGGCATCGCAACGTAATCGGTGGCGCCTTCTTTGCGCAGATCCTCTAGGACCGGGAAGTCCAGCTGCGGGTCGGATCCTTCGAGCCGCCGACGGACACCGCCTTGACCGTTTATTATCAGCGCGAAAGGATTATTGAGATACTCTTCGCTCTGCAGCGTTTCGTGCGATATCTGAAATTCCGTAATATCGTCGGCGCCGCGCTGCCAAGTGTACGCCATGCCAAACAGTTGTGGGTTCAACGTTCGAATTATGAGCCGCAGCCGCCACAGCGGAAACCCGTTCTCCACCAGCACTTCGGCGACTTGCTGAACCGCCTCCGGCAATGTTTTGGCCTGCCAAGCCCGTTGCACCAACCAATCGACAAAGGGATTTGCTTTGGCCGGCGCATCGTTACGCGGTTGGTCGACTATTTGTCGGTCATCGACCATCCAGGCGTCGATATCGTTCCAATTGAAAGCCACATAATCTTTGACATCCAACGCCTCGTCGTACGGATCTTCATAACTCCATGCGGCGTTCTCGGCCGATGCTTCGCCCACGTTGAGTGTCCAATAGGAAGCGTCACCTTTGAAGGGACAGTGCGTCGAGTGATCGGTCTTGGCGAGCAGCTCCATCGAGACGTCCCCGCGGGGGAAGTAGAAAATCGGCGGCAGTCGCGTTTCTTGCATCACCAGGACATGGGAGCTGTCGGCGATGGTCTGACCCTGAAACATCGCCTGGATTCGGCGATCGGTGGACTCGAGAACAACGCGATATCCAGAGCGCAGTTCACCTCGACTTTCTGTCGCTCCGGCTTCAACCAACCGCGGCATGGCAGTACACCTCAAATGGATAGGTGGCTTTAGATTTGCGGATTGCGACGGGTCGTCGACCGCGGATTTAGTCTATTTCCAAAGGTGATATAGGATCAAAGACTATTTTTGGGAAGCCGTGGCGAGTCGCGCGCGAGCCTCGATAACGATCGAATCGACGGGAATTTCCTGCTCAGCGAACCTCGTTGTACCTTCATCGTGGTAAGCCGCCGCGATGTTGGTGAGGCCCGATTCGCGCAACGCTGTCTCGATTTCCGCCAGCGGGCGTATTCGAAATCCATATTGGGTAAACGGCATGGCGTTGAGCGCTTCGGGCGAGCGAACACCGAAAACGGCGCGCCCGTCCGGCTTGAGCCAGTTTGCGATTTGCCCAAACAAGCCAGATAGATCGTCGATGAAATAGAGCAAGTTGACCGCTATCAGACCGTCCAGACTGGCGGCGCTGACCGGCGCGCTTAGACAGTCGCCGTTGTAGATGTCGACGCGGGCTGTGCCCATTGCCCTTAAGGTCACCGCAGCGGCACGAGCCATGTCGTTCGACAGCTCGATGCCAAAATAACGCCCGTCATCGCCGAGTGCATCGACGATGGGTACCGACAACGCACCGTTGCCGGGGCCGATCTCGGCGATAAACTCGCCCGCGCGCGGTGCCAGGGTCCCAATCGCCCGCGCCGTAATGGCGTTATTGACCTCGTTCATTGCCGCCGCGACGGTCTCGGCGCCCTCTCCCGAGGGGCGTGCAAGTTGGGCGGCGATACCACGAAGTGTTGCCTCATCCATGGGGACCAGCGCCTTCTTACTCGGGTGGGATGATTTCCTGCACGCAGACCTGGTCGACCAGATGGGCCCGGCCGATATCGTCCAGATGGGCGCGTTTCTGGCCGTTGGTGATGTTGGCGCCGACGCCCTGGGTCATCGCCAGCACTAGCGAGCGGTCGCTCATGTCGAGCCAGAACGTGCGGCGCACCAGCTTGCCGTCGGCGTCGCGGGCGAACGGGTCGTCCGGGTTGGCGCCAAGGTCGGGTTGATAGAACTTTGCCATCTCGTCTGCGTCTCTCCTGTTGGTCTTAGGTGCGCCGGTCTTCGCGCATCATATCAGAGGCTTTTTCGGCGATCATAGTAACCGGCGAATTGGTGTTGCCCGAGGTGATAGTTGGCATCACCG
Source organism: Alphaproteobacteria bacterium (assembly GCA_027295145.1). GTDB lineage: Bacteria > Pseudomonadota > Alphaproteobacteria > JAPULJ01 > JAPULJ01 > JAPULJ01. The sequence goes on from JAPULJ010000443.1 coordinate 2,891, forward strand.
AAGCGTCGACGACG
>JAPULJ010000444.1 GCA_027295145.1 Alphaproteobacteria bacterium
GGACCACGATGAAGGTGCCGGAATGGGTGCCGTCGGTCTCCGGATCGGCCTCCAGGTAAGGCGCGTGCAGCACCGTGAACTCGGGCTCGAAGTCGGCGAGCGCGTCGTCGCCGGGCGCGATGAACATGTTGCGCGCGAACAGCGAATGCCAGGCGCTCTCGCTGACCACCCGCACCGCCATGCGGTACTCTGGATCGGCGCCGGCAAGCACGTCTTGGACGTAGAGCTCGCGGCTCTGGAAGTAGGCCAGGACCTTGGCGTGGAGCCGTTCGAAGCCGGCTTCCGAAATGGCGGCGTTGACCTCGCCCCACCAGATGTCGTCGCGGGTCGAGGCCTCCTCGACGATGTATTTGTCGTTGGGCGAGCGCCCGGTGTGCTGGCCCGTGAGCACCACCAGCGCGCCGCCCTCGGCCAGCCGGCCTTCGCCCCGGCGCAAGGTATGCTGGTAGAGCGCGGGCGCTGCCAGGTTCCAGTGCGCCGCCGCGAAATTGCCGATGCCGTGCCGCTCGAGCCCGTGGCGGCTGATGACCGGTCCAAAATTGGTCACGTTCTCTCTCCCTCTGCCCTGGGAGGGCCTGCCTCGGTTCTTGTTATGGCTGCCCCGGGGGCCGGCTGGTCCCCCGCGCAACCGCTCCCATAAGGCACCACGCTAGCCTCACAGTTAGCCCATCTTAGGCCGCGATGCCAGCCGTGAATCACCCCGAATTTGCTGTGGTCAAGGCGCGTTCTCCTGGATCGAGGCGGATTTTCCGGGAGTGCGGCCCGGGTGCGCGCGCTCAGGCGGACGAGCTCGGCGCGCGCGGCCTCGGCGTCACGGACCGGCTCGAGGCGGCGGGCCGGCGGGCGTAGAGTTTCCGCCCGCTCAGGAGATCGGCCGCGCGCAGTGGCTCCACCGCCGAGGTGAAGGCCATCACGGCGAACTTCGGCACCAGCAGGAAGCCGAAGCGTCGCGGCTCCGAGGCGGCGCTCATGGCCGCGCGCTCGCCCGATCCATTGAGCCCATGTCCATCCCTTGTGTTGCTTCGGAGCGCGGGCGGCGAACTCTGATGGGCCGCAGATGATACATCTCCAATCGCCGCGCTGTCTCGCCCGGGACGCCCGGTGCAGGCGTGAGCTGACCGAGACCAACTCGCCTTGCCTTCAAACACGCTTGGCGTGCGTTATTGTCGCTTGCAAATTGCAAGATCGTCCCCGGCAACTCGATGTGCGGAGGCCCGGTCACGTGGCATGCATACTGGATCATTTACACAAGTCAGGGCCCGACCCCAGACCACTCGGCACTACCCGAGCTCAAGTCTCGCCGAACAAATTGGTCGTGATTTCTGTGTTCGCCTCCGAATCGACCCGAGCGTGAGGCCAAGTTCCTATCACAAGCCTTAAAACCGAGAGAATATTCTCTCCTTTGATGATTCGTACTATCCATTTACGCGCCCGAGTCGTATCATTTGTCAGACGTCGTTGCACGCAGAGATTTGCGTTTGAGTGTCGCTTGCGCTGGCTGGCCTGCGTTTATTGTTGCGGAGGATGCAAATGCCGAACGAACCTCCCGAGGACGAGCTTTCGAAGCAGTTGTCCGTACTCACCGACACAATCGGCAAGCTCAACGCACGATTGGAAGAAATGGTCCCGGAGCCGCCGAGTCAAGGCGCACCGCGGCAACACCCACCACCCGGGTCCATTACACCGGGGAAAATTTGGGGTTTCGTCGCTGGAAACCTCACGATCTTGGCTGCAATCACCGTATTTCTTTGGACCAGCCTCAGTGATGTGGCCGAGAAGATCGCCAAAGACACGGCAACCCAAACTGCGCAGACATCGACGGCGAGATATCTGCAAGATGATCCGCGCATCAACGCGCTGGCCGAACGGGCGAGGCAGCGGCTGCTCGCCGACATTGAGCAGAGTCTGAACATTTACCGAAACGAGGATCGGGCGGTCTCCGGGACGTTAGCCCGCGCACAGGTCCAACAAGAGTTTCTTGTTACGCGCGGTGAGGAACTCGAGAAAAATATCGAGGCTCAAACAGAAAGATTTAAAGCGCAATCAGAGATTTTTAAGGAGCAATCAGAGAATTCATAACAGAGAATGACCGCCATTCTGGCGCAGATCGACAAAGGTACGGAGAACTTGGCGAAACTGCAAGACGACATCGACAAAGGACAGCTGTTCGCCAATGCGGAAAGCCTTAAGCGGGAACTGGATGCAGCGTCGGAAGGTATCGAAGCGCGCGTCAAAGAATCGCAAAACGAGGTTCAGTTTGCGCTGAAGCGGCTCACGGACGGCATGGCAGCACTCCATACAACGGCCAGTGAGCTAAAAGAGAACATGAAACGCGAAATCCGAGACGACATCGAGAACGACCCGGCGCTGCTGCGCGAGGTTGTTGCCAGTGCCGCCGAAGAGTTCAGCAAGGAGGGAGCGCTCGATCGAATATTGGTGAGCCAGCTCGAGCGCAAAGTGTTCAACGTTGACGGCAAATACCAACCGGGACAGCGCGCTCAGGCCCTCCAGCTCATGGCGGTGTTTGCGAGTGAACCGTTACTCCGGACGCATGTGTCATTTGTCCTGAAGTCGGAGCCGGCACAAAACAAGGAGTTGATTGCGATTGCGCTCCGGTCCTACCCGCCGGGGGCGGAGTTCCAGGAGAATCACGCGGCGGTTGAGGCTGTGCTCAAACTGCTGAAAGACGAGGCCCCACGGAGCGACGAAATGCGGGACAGCTACACGCAGTTTCTCACGAGACTGCCGAGTAAACAAGTTCCGCAGATTGCCGAATGGCTGCAGGGCAAAATCGCTCGGCCCAGCCGAGAGATCGCCTTGAACAGTTTGGTGAAGATTGGCGGTGATGAAACTCTTCGGGCGCTGGTTGAGTTTGCGCGTCATGACGACAAGGCCATAAGCGGGTTGAGCTTACGTGGACTGAGTGTCATCGATTCCAATACTGTCAGCCCCGAGGTGCGCGGTGAGGCGCTGAAAGAGATTTGGGACATATTCGTACGCTCGATACGTGCTGAAGAGGAACTGCCGGATTTTTCGTCCGAACTGCGAAGGTATTTAGATGACATGGCTGCGGCCCTCCGACGCAACAATCCACGCGCGCTCCGACGGTTGGCTTCTGTTTCCGTCAAATCCAAAAGCCTGGTGCGATATAAAGAAAGGGCGCTGCGCGCGGTCGAGACGAATGACAGCAAAATGATGAAACGTCTCGCCAACACTTATGGTAGTAACCGCTTTTACAAGATTGTGAGCGCACAGGGCGGGCTTGTTGGGGGCGTCTCGGGCAAGAACGCTTTCGTAAACTTACTCAGGTCGACCGACTGGAAGAATCTGGTCAAGGCCCCGTTCTGGCCCGCCGACGCAGAAACCACCCCCAAGGGCAAATTGATTGTCGACACACTCTTGACTTCCTGGGTCAGACACCTGGAAAACGGGAAACTGGATAGCGCGGAACTGAGTGAACGCAGCGACCAGCTCCTGAAGAAGACACTTGCCATCGGCGGATCGCTGTATCGTGAAAAATTGGCGAAAGTGCTGGAATTCGCTGTCGAGCGAGCCTCGGAGGACGGCCACAGTGGGTTCCTCAAACGGTTCATAGAATGGTACCGGGACGTGCCCGAGCAAGGCGACGAAGTTCACTTTCGAGCCGATGGGGCGCTGGCGTCGGCGGTGGACCGCGACTCCAAGTCCGAGTCCTCGCCGTACGCCTTGACGCGCGAACTCATCCGAAAAGTCGGTACTGGGGGCGGCAATAACTGGAAACTGTTGGAGACTCTGCTTCCCGCGCTGGATAACCATCTTCAGGATGCTAAGGTAAGTGAATTCGTCCTCGACGTCGCGCAGAGTCTCAAACTGAAATCGGAAAACCTGGGGGCCATACTCGCTGCCGTACAGGTGCTAGGAAATCTCGACGATCAAGACGTGCTACCACGCGCCACGGAGGCACTGCTCGAAAGGCTGCAATCGTTCGCGGGCGCTGCGGAGGAGCGTGCATCCTTGGACCAAGAAGAGCGCGAGGAACGAAGGGAACTCGCTAATGCGGTCATGCGCTCGCTGTCGCGATATGCCCGTGTACCGAATGATGCGGACATGATCATGGCTGCGATTATGCGCCAGCGGCCCGCGGAGGAAACCATTGGGTTTAAGTTCACCGAGCTAAAAGCAAGTAAATCCCTCGGTCGGCGTTTCAGTAGGCATGGACGAAACGCGGCCAACACAAAAGAATGGCAGCGAGCAGTTGAGTATTATTCAGCGGCTATCGCCCTAGACAAGGATTACGCATTTGCGTACAAAGTGCGTGCAATCAGCTATATCATGCTTGGCGATGAACCGTCTGCCACAAAAGACATTCGGGATGCCATGGCACTCTACGATACACCCAGCGATAAGGCCGGGGCATTCGAAAACCTGGGCTTGTTATATATCGGGAATGGGGAGTGGCAACGGGCGTTAAAACACACCAAAGAGGTGAACGACCTGTACGACCAAATGTCCTGGAACTGGTTAATCCGTGCGATCGCGGCGCACAATCTCGGCCAAAAAGACTTGGAACAAGAGGCGCACGCCAAATGGACCGATCTGAATGGCGACGCTGATGTTCCGGAAGTGCAAACGTACATCGGTCAGCAACTCGACGCTTATCTTTCTGATCGTTCCAAAATAAGCGACATGATTGCTATATCAAGCTTGGGGGCAGGTCTTGAATTATGATCCGGCCGCCCGAACGCGCCTGCTGACCCTCGTCCGATGCAATCGGACACGGCAATTCAGATCGGGCTACAATGGGGCCGCAACTGGGCCTCGGTGATCCCGATACAGGTCCCGCTTACGGTTTCCGGCTGCATACTTGCGCGGCTGTATCCCGACGAAATCCAAGGCAAATAGGGGCTTAGCGGACCCTCGGCCTATTCCGCCGCGGCCGCGCTTCCGGCCGGCGCGGCGCTGGGGCGCCGGGCGGCTGCCCTGTGCCGCGGTATTCCGCTAAGGGGAGGCGGATGATACACCTCGAGCGAGCGCGCTGTCTCGGGCGGACCGGCTCGATGTGGCGGGCGAGATGGCGGGCCGGCGGGCGCCGGCGGGCAAACGGGTTTTTACAAAGCGGGCGAAATCGATAGCATTCTCTGCAGGGCGGTTCGGCCGCGGGGTCCGACTCGGGCGCGAGTTACGATTTAGG
>JAPULJ010000445.1 GCA_027295145.1 Alphaproteobacteria bacterium
CGGCGGTAGCAGTACATATCGATGATAACATCCATGTGAAACGCCGCTCGAAACTCCAATGCCAATTGGGCGGCGCGATGCACCGCCTCGGGTTGCTCGCCGCTGACATGAAAGATCGGGATCTGAAGCATACGCGCGACATCCGTTGCATAGCGTGACGAGCGGCTTTCCCGCGGCAGGGTGGTAAAGCCGATTTGATTATTGAGGATGATATGAATCGCGCCGCCGGTCGCGTACCCCGGCAGGTCGCTGAAATTGAACAGCTCCTGGACGACACCCTGGCCGGCGAAAGCGGCATCGCCGTGTATCACGACGGGTAGCGTATGGGCACCCGGTCCGTCCGACCCGAGATCTTGGCGCGCCCGGCAGCGCCCCAGCACGACCGGGCCGACGAATTCGAGGTGGCTCGGATTGAAGCACAATGAAAGCCGAACCTCGTTGCCGTCATCGGGCACATGTGTGCCGGTGAAACCCATGTGATATTTGACGTCGCCGCTGCCGTAGCCGCGGTCGGTTTCGGCATCGTCGAACTCGCGAAAGATTTGCGCCGCGGGCTTGCCCAAGATATTGGCAAGCACGTTGAGACGGCCGCGGTGGGGCATGCCGATGATGATCTCCGCAACGTCATGCCTGACAGCCTCTTCGACCACCTGTTCCAGGAGCGGAATCAAGGTCTCCGCGCCTTCCAGGGAAAACCTTTTGGCACTGACAAAGGTCTTTTGCAAAAAGCTTTCGAAGACTTCCGCGTCCGTCAGTTTGGTCAGGATGCGGACCTGCTCATCGCGGCCGGGGGAGCGCCAGTGACCGGGATCCTCAATTCGTTCACGCAGCCAATTTTGAATGTGCAGGTCGTCGATATGGGTGTACTGCCACCCTATGGTGCCGCAATAGGTCCGGCGCAGGGTGCCGATGATCTCGTCCAGGCTGGCCGAAACGGCGGTTCGACCGAACATCGCGGCGTAAGTCGCGTTCAGGTCCTCCCGTCCGAGGCCGTTGAACTCCAACGTAAGCTCGGGCGGGTCAACCAACGTACGCAAGCCAAGGGGATCGATCTCGGCGATCGTGTGTCCGCGCTCCCGGTAGGCGCGGACCAGGTGATCGACACGTTCCTGCTTGGCGCTGGCATTGCGGACACGGCCGGCCAGGACGCGCAGCATGTGCCGCGCAAGGGTGCCGCTTGTCTCCAGAAGCGCCGAAAATTCGGCGCCGCGAATTTCCAAAAGACGCGTCTCTTCCACGGCGATCACATCCGCCGAGCGCGGCTGATCGTCCAGAACCGCGAGTTCGCCCACGACGTCGCCGGCGCCCAGCTTGGCAAGAACCCGGCTGCCCTGCTGAACCAGCACCGACCCGGATTCCAGGATATAAAGGTCCCGCCCGGCATCGCCCTGACGGCAGACCACATCCCCAGCCTTACAGGCGACGAATCGGGCGGTCGCCGAGATGCTCGAAATATCGCCGTCGGATAGCCCCTGAAACAGGGGCAATTTCCGCAAAACTTTCGCCTTGTCTCGCATTTTCTGCCTGAGATGCTCTATCTGTTGTCGTCACGCGTTGAGCGAAGCGTAGCATTCACGGCGCCAAAGCAGAAACGCTCGAAAAAATGCACCGGCGGACCCGTAGCGAATACGGAACCCCTAGCGGGTCCCTATCAATCCGGTCGGGGAGCCGCGGAATCGCACCGGATTTAGCTCCCCAACTTCCAATTGCCCGACGATTGGGGCGATTTTAGACCCGATCCGGCCGCATCCTTCAGCCTTATGGCATCCCGGCCCCAAGCGGCCGCCATTTCCGCGACCTGGGCTTTATTTCCGTATTTGAGTGAACGAAACATTACCGCCGTCCCAGCCCCGGCATGAACGGACAGGTGCCGCGGGCGCCAATCAGCGCAAAATTCTCTCTTGGGTCGATCTGTTTACGGTTTGGTTATCTTGGCTTGGTAGAGCAACACACCGGCTCTGTTTGGGCCTCAGAAATAGGGCTGCCTAGTGTCAATCGTTGCTCTCGACCGCGCGGGTCTTAACGCGACCGACGTTTCCATCCTGACCGCGCTTAGCTACAAGCTAAGCTCGGAAGGCCTCGCCGGGGCATGTGTTCCGGCCACGATGGACGATGGCCAGTGCTTGGTCGCCATTCTAAATCCCGGCAATAACGATATTCTTTTTGGATTCGGCAGGGATTTGAAGGGGTATTACGTCTTCGATTGGGATGGAAGGCCGATGGCCGAGGGTTGCACGCACATAGCTCAAATATTGACCGTGTTCAAATAATCTTGCGCCCTCAATGGCGTCAAAATTAATTGATGCTACCTAAGATCAACTTGGTTGCGATTTTTCGAAATATCTATTAATAATAGCCCAAATGATTTTGGACAGGGAGAATAATCATGCCAAAGAGTGAGAATGATACTTCGACGATTGTGATGGTTTCAGAAATAGTGTCCGCCTACGTGTCTAAGAATAGCCTGCCGCCGAGCGAGCTTCCTAATCTCATCAAGACAGTGCATGACGCATTGAG
>JAPULJ010000446.1 GCA_027295145.1 Alphaproteobacteria bacterium
CCACGATCTGCTTGTCATTGCCAAGGGAGCCAATCTCGACATAACCGACCGGCTCGTAGACCGGCCGACCCTCTTTCTCGCTCAAGAACTTCCGGTGGCACGGCCTCGAGTAGAAGCGCACCCGCGCCCTGTCGGTCTCAGGCATTTCGCCTCCGTACCTTGCGGATTGGCTTTGAACGTCGATACATGGTTCGAGATATTCCCGACCGAGGCGGTTGGCTTGGTCGAGGTCGCGTTTGGCGACGTCGGTAATTTTCCTGGCAGTGTCGAGGTCGTTCTCTTCGACGGCTCGGATAACGGCTTGGTGCCAGGGTGATTCCATTTGGAACGCGGCGTTCGCGGCGTTCGGCATGTCGTCAATTCTCCATCCACTCGCTAGGACGATCATAAGAAATCTAGCATGAACTGTCACGTTCGATAAGTTCAATTTATAAGACAGCCGGCAGCCCTTTTGCCGCGTATGCCGGATTTTTGACACTCGCCCAACCGTTGATTTTGAAGATTGGCAGTGACCGCTTCCCGCCCGTTAGCAGACCTTAGAGACACCGAATTGCGGCGCAGGGTGTCCGATGTCTGCTTACCGCTCCGAAGCGGACGTCGGAAGCGCCACCGCTCTATGTCTGCTCCTGACCCACAGCAGACATCCGGTCGCCTCGTGTTGGAGTGCGAAGTCCGTATCGTCTCTATCGTTACAATATTGGGAAAACGTAGTCGCCGCCCAGCTTCTAGATCTTGTATTCGCTTTCAGGCCACGTTTTGATATCCAACAGCGATGGGATGTTGCTGGGAGAGAAAATGCGCTCGCGCCGTAGCAGTCTGTCTTCCTTGATGGTCGCTTCGTTTCTGGTTCAGGCCTCGACATAGAGGGTCGTCGACACCTCATCTTGTGTTCAAACCGAAATTCCACTTTTCGCGCGCATCGACCGACTGGACACAGAATGGCGTCGTGCTCTACACCGCGAAGGTACTCGTCTGGGGCACCACCTGGTTAGCGGTCGAACTCCGCTGCGGCGCCATCGGTCGGCTGCCGACGTGCCGACTAGGTGGGTGGGGAATCGGAGAGTTTCCGGTGACGCGGAGATTGGACCGTGGGTAACGACGTCGGCTCTACGGCAGTCCCGCATCGCTTAAAGCGCCGAGCCAGTGGGTCTCGTTCATCTTACCGATGGCCGATCCTCTCTTTCTTTCTTTTTCGATCGTCCACGGGGTCAGACCAACTTTCTTCCTTCTCTGCTGAAGCCACTGAATCTCTTCTTTGGCCCGCGCGAGCTTGTTTGTTCGAACGTAAAGCGCCGCGGAAAGGAGCATGATCTCCGAAGAGAATCGAGGATCATCCCGGGGCGTAACCATCTTATGGAGCTCGTCGCGAGCAAGGCCGTAGTATTGTTTATCTTTCTTGCCTTTGAAGTAATAGGCCCATGCCAAAACCCATCGGTGCCAATCCGGAATCCGTCTTGCCCGCATTAACATCTCTATGGCGTCGTCGGTCTTCCCTGCGTAGACCAGCGCGTCCGCCATTTCCGCCAGCAGGTTCCTGTTGCCATCGTTGCGAACGAGCGCCTCCTTGTATTCCCGCGTGGCATCTTGTTTGCCATCTTCTCGATTGAGATGTGCAAAGGCCAAGGCCCAGTGGGTGTCATAGTCGTTAGGAGCCAGTTTGACGGCCTTTTTCGCGAGCGTCAGTGCTTCCCGTAGTTTCCATTCATCGGTCTTACCGGGTTCGAAATTCCAACCGTCGATCACGCCCGTCACGTACAAATAGGACTTGCGGCTGTAGGCCCGCCCGAACTCGTCATCAAGACCGATGGCCTCTTCCATCATCTTCAGGCTTTTCGCAAAATTAGCCTGCGAAGTGATCGGTAAGAGCTTTCGCCCATCCCTCCAGAGCTTGTACGCCGCCTCAGTTTTCTTGGCAGTCATGTTCTCGCTTCCTTGGCAGTCATGTTCTCGCCTCAATTGGCTGACACGTTGAAACGCGGCATTCCCCGACAAATCGTCCCAAGCATTGGTGGAACGGGGCCGGCCTTGCCGTCAATCTGCTAGTGATCACGGACGAGCGCAACACATCGACCACTTTTTGTCAATTGCCTCGACTCCTTAACGTTCTGGTAACCCTGCCTTGCGAACGCCGTCAATCCAGTGCTCTTCATCCTCTGTGTGCTTGAAGGATGCTTTCCTACTCTCATTCTCGATTGTCCAATCGGGTCTTTTGTCGAGAAACTGCTTCAGAGCCTTCGCTGCCTGTTCCGCCGCTTCGGCGGCGCCCGACGGCTCGTTGTTCTCGGTACACGCCGACGCTATCTGGGCGTAGTTCGCCGCCATGATCAACCGAACCTCGTTGTTTGGCTTGACGATCTTATGTAACTCCAGATTGGATTTTTGGTACTCTTTCGCATGATGGTATGCCCAGCCTAGATCCCAGTGATACCACTCGGGGAAATGGGGGTTTATGAGCATGGCGTGCTTTATTTGATCGATGCACTGTTGGTGTGCGCCGATGCTCACCAGCAGTTCCGACATTTCGACAATCAAATTCGGATCGTTTGGATTGATGTCTAGTGCATTGTTGAATTCGGTCATGGCCTGGTCAGATTTTCCCGTGTGGAAAAAAACAAACGCTAGACACCAGTGCGTATCGTAGTCGTCAGGATCGAGGACGACAGCCTTCTTTGCATATTCTTCCGCTTTCCGCAGTGATTCTTTACCACTCCATCCTTCGAGCCAACTGTTCACATAAATGTAAGCCAGCCAGCCCCAGGCCCGTGCGTAATTGGGATCAAGCTCGATTGCCCTTTCAATCCACTTTTGGCTTTCCTTTAGTGTCTTGTCCGTTTCATGGGAAGAGTCCAACTGGGTCAAATACATATGGGTCCCCTTTTGGAAAGCATCGTACGCATTCACGTTGTCGGTTTCCCTATTTGCCGCCCGGCTGCGCTCCACCGCCGTAACCTTCACGGCCAGTGACGCAACGATCATCTGAATGATCTCGTCTTGCATCGCGAAAAGATCTTCAGAATTTCGATCAAAGCGCTCGGCCCATAGGTGACCAGCAGTCGGCGCATCGATTAACTGTGCGTTAACGCGGATCGCGTTGCCGGACTTTTGAACACTTCCTTCCAGCAGATAGCGGACACCCAGTTCCCGTGCAATGTCCTGGGGCGTGGATCGCTTATCCATATAATGGAAAGCGGAATTGGCAGCGATTACGAAAAGGTTGGCGAACTTCGAGAGATCGGTGGTGATGTCGTGAGTCAGCCCGCGGCAAAAGTGTTCCTGATCTGGATCGCCGCTCAGATTTTCGAACGGTAGGATGACGATACCCGGTTTGCCGAAGACGTCGCGCCGAGCCACACCGGTTGTTGGCGCTTCGCCCACCGTCGCCGAAGTTGGCGAGGCCCGCGGCCTCGCGGCACGCTTCGAGATCCGAGTCGCCCCGCTGGACTTCGGCCCTCCCGCCACACGATAGACACGGACCGGTTCGGCCATGTTCTTGACTGTCTGCGCGCCCATGTCCTCGAACGCGGCGTCGATCTTGCCCTTCACCTGATCATAGGCGCCGCCCGAGATGCATACGCCACCCGGCTCGGCGATCGCCTGCAGCCGTGCAGCGAGGTTGACGCCATCGCCGTAGATGTCGTCGCCGTCGATGATGACGTCACCCAGATTGACGCCGATGCGGAGAACGATTCGCTCGTCTTCAGGCGCTTGGGCCGCGCGCTCGACCATGCCCCGCTGAACCTCGATGGCGCACTCGACGGCGCCGACCACGCTGGCGAACTCGACCAACGCCCCGTCGCCCATCAGCTTGACGATGCGCCCGTGAAATGCCGCGATGGTCGGATCGACGAACTCGGCACGATGGGCCTTGAGGCGCGCAAGCGTCCCCGCCTCGTCCTCGCCCATTAGCCGCGAGTAGCCAACCACGTCCGCCGACAGAATGGCGGCGAGCCTGCGCTTTACAGCCTGCGACCCCACCGTGTCCCCCGATGTTGCGCCCGAACCCGCGAGAGTAGGGAAATTGGCCGGCCCTGTCTAACGGCTCAACCGGTGGTCTGCCCCGCCGCGCGGCCG
>JAPULJ010000447.1 GCA_027295145.1 Alphaproteobacteria bacterium
ATGGGCGAGACGGTGCTCGAGGGGGCGCAAAACTGCTTTGTGTATTCGGAAGACCGGCTGGTCGGCCTTGTCGGCGTTGCTGATCTTCTGGTCATTGACACGCCCGATGCGCTGATGGTCGTGCATAAGGACAAGGCGCAGGATGTCAAGCATCTCTATAATCGCCTGAAGGCGCAGGGCCATGAGGCGGCCAGGCTGCATCGCACCGCGCACCGCCCCTGGGGCACCTATACGGTGCTGGAGGAGGGCGAGTGCCACAAGATCAAGCGCATCGAGGTCAAGCCCGGCGCCCGGCTGAGCCTTCAGGCCCATCACCATCGCTCAGAACATTGGGTGGTGGTCTCCGGCACGGCGAAGGTGGTCAATGGCGAGAAAGAATTCCTCCTGTCCACCAACCAATCCACCTACATCCCCTGCGGCCACAAACACCGGCTGGAAAATCCCGGCATATTGCCGCTTGTGCTCATCGAAGTGCAGATCGGGGAATATCTTGGCGAGGACGACATCGTGCGCTTCGAGGACGTCTATGGGCGAGCGTGAAGCTCGATCCCGCTTTTCGGACAAGGATTGAGACATGCACGCAAAATGCGCATTGATTACCGGGGTAACCGGGCAGGATGGGGCTTACCTTGCAAGTTTTCTTCTGGAACGAGGCTATGAAGTTCATGGTCTGCTGCGACGAAGTGCCTCGGCCGATGTCGTTGATGCGCGACTGAAATGGCTCGGGATTGCCGGGAAAATCACGCTTCATGACGGCAATCTGACCGACCTGTCCAGCCTGATCCGGGTGCTCGGCGAGGTGCGCCCGGCGGAGGTGTATAATCTTGCCGCGCAATCCTTCGTCAAATCCTCCTGGCAGCAGCCGCTTTTGACGGGCGCCGTCACGGGCATGGGCGCGGTCAACGTACTGGAAGCAGTTCGGATCGCGTATCCCGAGGCACGCTTCTATCAGGCATCGTCCTCGGAGATGTTCGGACTCATTCAAGAGCCCATCCAGTCCGAGAAAACGCCCTTTTATCCGCGTTCGCCTTACGCGGCGGCGAAGCTTTATGCGCATTGGATGACGGTGAATTACCGCGAAAGCTTCGGGCTGCACGCATCGAGCGGCATCCTGTTCAATCACGAATCGCCGCTGCGCGGCATCGAATTCGTGACCCGCAAGATCACCGACGGTGTGGCACGCATCAAGCTCGGGCTTTCAGAGACGCTTGCGCTCGGCAATCTCGACGCCAAACGCGATTGGGGACACGCACGCGACTATGTCAAGGCCATGTGGCTGATGCTGCAACAGGACGAGCCGGACGATTATGTGGTGGCGACCGGTCGTACGACCTCTGTTTGGGAATTCTGCGAACTGGCCTTCGGCCATGCGGGTCTCAGGATGGAGGATCATGTCGTGGTGGACGAACGCCTTCTACGTCCGGCCGAGGTCGATGTGCTGCATGGCAATCCGGCCAAGGCGAAAGAAAAGCTGGGCTGGGCGGCGGAGACCAGCCTCGAAGCATTGGCCGCCGAGATGGTCGAGGTCGATCTTGAACGCCAGAAGCGCCACGAGCATCTGTGACAATGGGCAGCATGAGCACCATGCGGGTTTTGATCACTGGCGCGCGCGGCTTTGTTGGTCCCTATTTGATGGAAGCATTGCGCCGCGCCTGTGGCGGTGACGTTGCAGTCATTGCAACCTCCAAAGAGGGCGGGACGCATCCTGTGTTCGGGCAAACCGAAGCGCTCGATGTCACGAACGAGACGGCCGTCGGAGCCATTATCGCCCGTCATCAGCCTACCCATGTGATCCATTTGGCCGCGGTCGCGTCCCGTAGCGCTGCCTTGGCTGACCCTAAAAATGCATGGAGGGTTCATGTGCAGGGCGCGCTCAACATGGCGCATGCGATCTTGGATGAGGCTCCCGATTGCCGGCTGCTTCATGTCGGGTCAGGGCTTGTTTATGGTGAGAGCGCGAAATCGGGCCTGCCGCTCGACGAAACCGCGCTACTTGCCCCTGTCGATGATTATGCCGTGACCAAGGCGGCGGCCGATCTCGCGCTTGGAGCGCTGGCGCGGCGGGGTCTCAAAGTCCTTCGCATGCGCCCTTTCAACCATACCGGGCCGGGTCAGGAGGAGGCTTTCGTCGTTCCGGCCTTCGCCATGCAGATCGCGAGGATCGAGGCGGGACTTCTGCCGCCGGTCATCCGGGTCGGCAATCTCGATGCGGAACGGGATTTTCTCGATGTGCGCGACGTGGCCCGCGCCTATGCGCTGGCCATGCGGAACGCCGATGATCTGGAGCCGGGGGCGATTCTCAACATCGCTTCCGGCCTTTCGCGGCGCATAGGCGACATTCTCGACCATCTGTTGCGGCTCGCCCGTGTCAAAATCACAGTGCAAACCGATCCGGCGCGGCTCCGGCCAAGCGATCTGCCTTGCATCATCGGCGACGCAAGCCGCGCCCGCATGCGGCTCGGCTGGGCGCTTGAATATCCATTCGAGGAAACGCTGGCGGCGATGCTCGATGATTGCCGCGCCCGCGTGGCGTCGAAAAATGTGAGCGCATCATGCTGACCGCCTTGTGGCGATTTCGCCATTTCATTCTTGCTTCGATTATCGGTGAACTGAAGGGCCGCTTCGCGCGCTCACGGCTGGGGCTGCTGTGGTCGGTGCTGCATCCCCTGGCGCAGGCGACGATTTTCGCGCTCGTTCTCGGAGAGGTGCTTGGCGCCAAGATCGGTGGCATCGACAACAAGGCGGCCTATCCGATCTATCTGATGTCCGGCCTGGCGGCCTGGAGCCTGTTTCCGAAATTCTCAATCGCTGTCTGACCGTATTCATCGATTATGGCGGCACGCTCAAGAAGATCGCCTTTCCGCGCATCTGCCTGCCAGTGATCGTCTGGGGCGGGGCGCTGCTCCATCTCCTGCTGTTGCTCGTGGCCATGATCGTGGTGTTCCTGTTTTTCGGCCACTACCCTTCCCTGACATGGCTCGCTTTGCCTTTGGGGCTCGTGCTCGTCTCGCTGTTCGCCTTCGGCCTTGGCATGTTGCTCGGCATATTCAACCCGCATTGCCCAGATGACCTTGTGATTTGATGATAGCGCACCCGGATTCTGGTATAAGAATCATTACGTTATAGACGGATTTGGGGTGTTGATATGGCTCACCCGATGGGTGAATCGATAGAGGGGGTTCTAAGGCTGGATTTTGACCGACGACTCAAGCTGGAGTTCCACGGTTCCAAGGTCACTTCCGACGCTGGGTTGTTGCCGTACCGGGAACTGGATGATGCGGTCGGATTGACCGAGATTGCCGGGGACGTACTCACGGACACCCGACGAGGGAAGAACGGTCGCCACGGTCTTGTCGGGCAGTTTCGCCAGTCGGTGTTTGGTCGGCTTGGTGGGTATGACGACGTGAACGATGCTGATCGGCTAAGCTTCGACCCGGTCATGCGATGGATCGTCGGCGGCCACGCCGTTACAAAGCAGGTGGCCTCGACCAGCCAGATGAGCCGTTTCGAGACAGAGGTGCTGGCGACTGACGAGAACCTCGCCGCACTTGCCGATCTTTCTGGGCATTGGATCGACCCCGTTCATGACCGTCGCCCGCCGAAGAAGATCCTTCTCGACATGGATTCCAGCGTCAGCCCGACCTACGGCGATCAAGAAGGCACGGCCTACAATGGTCACTTCGGCTGTGCCTGCTATCACCCCCTGTTCTTGTTCAACCAGTTCGGCGTCTGGAACGATACTCCCTGCGTGCCGGCAACGTGCACAGTGCCGATGGGTGGCGCGAAGTCATGGAGCCGGTTGTGACACGCTACAAGGAAAGGGAGGTGCGGCTCTATTTTCGCGGCGACGCGGCATTTGCCTCGCCAGAGATGTACGAATACCTCGAAGCCGAGGGCTTCCTGTGCACGATCCGTCTTGCCGCCAACAAGGTTCTCCAGGAGAGCATTGCCCATCTGCTCCGTCGTCCGGTTGGACGCCCACCCAACCATGTGCGCCGTTTCTACGCCAGCTTCAGCTATCAGGCCGGATCATGGAACCGGAAGCGCCGGGTGGTCGCCAAGGTGGAATGGCATCCGGGCGAGCTATGCCCTCGCGTTGGATACATCGTCACCAACTTAAGCCGCCCCGCTGAACGGGTGATGTGGTTCTATAATCAGCGGGGCAAGGCGGAGCAGTATATCAAGGAAGGTAAGAACGCCATCCGGTGGACCCGGCTATCATGCCTCAAGTTCCGCAACAACGCGGTTCGGCTCCAGCTTCATGCCCTGGCCTACAATCTGGCCAACTTCATGCGGATACTGGCTTTGCCGAAGGAGGTGGAGCATTGGTCATTGACCACGCTACGGGAGAAGTTGGTGAAGATCGGGGCCAAGGTCG
>JAPULJ010000448.1 GCA_027295145.1 Alphaproteobacteria bacterium
GCGGCCTCGGCAGTCACCGATGCCAGCGCCTCGGCTAGATCGCCGGGCGGGTCGCTTTCGGTGGGCATGGCGCCGGCGAGAACCTCGTGCTGGGCTTCGTCGATGAGGTCAAGAGCATCGCGCTCGTCGAGCACGGTGAAATGTGGCGCCAGTTGCGCCTCCACCGGAAAGCGCTTCAACAGCGCCTGACAGAAGGCGTGGATGGTCTGGATCTTGACCCCGCCGGGGGCATCAAGAACCTGAGCAAAAAGTCGCCGCGCCGCCAGCAGGCCCTCCGCGTCCGGTGCCTGCCCGGTCAACCCGTCCAAAGCCTCGGCCAGCGCATCATCCTCGATCACCGCCCAGCGGCTTAGAGCGCGCGCCAGCCGGCTGGCCATTTCCGCCGCCGCCGCCTTGGTAAAGGTCAGACACAAGATATGCTCGGCCTTGGTGCCGCCGAGCAGTCGGCGTAGAACACGCTCGGTCAGGACGCGGGTCTTGCCGGTTCCGGCCGAAGCGCCGACCCAGGCCGAAGCTTCGGGGTCCGAGGCTTGGCTCTGCGCCCGCACCGCCGAATCACGGATTTTGCGCCGCGCCGCGGACAGCGCGTTTACCGGAGCGCTCATGCGTCGTCCTCGCCTGCCGCCACCGACCATTCGGCGATCCGTTCGAGGTGCGCGTAATCATTGTAGCGGGGCGCGGCACTGAGCCTTGGCCGCGCCATATAGGGCGTTGTCTCGTTATCGAAACATGCGATCACCGCGCCCAGCCCAGCCAGGGCATCCTCGGCGAGAGCGCCGGGATCCTTGAGCGGCACGGTCTTGCCCGCTGGATCGCCGCCGGTAAGGTGCCAGAAGGCAAGCTCGCCCACCGCGCCGGCCGGGATGCCTTCGAATCCTCCGGCGGCGGCTATCACCGCCTCGAGAGGCAGTTGCGGGGCGAAGCCGGCAGCGATGGCTTTTTTGCTCGGCAAAGTGCCGGTTTTGTAGTCGAGGATCATCAAGCTGGCATCGTGCAGCACATCGATGCGGTCGGCGGTGGCGGTCAGCAGAAATTCGCCGCCCGGAGCGCTCACCGTCCGCTCGCCTGAGACCTCGACATGGCTGCTTGCGATCGCAGCTCGGCGAGTCTCATCGAGCTGCAGAAACCAGGCAGCGATGCGCTCGAAGCGCGGCCACCAAAAGGCCCAGACACCGGGCAGGGCGAGGGAAGCGCCAAACGCCTGCCGGCCGAACTCAAGCAGCTTCGCGATCGCGTCGCCGGGCAGACCAGCGTCGCCATGCGTGCGCACGAATTCCTCCAGGGCCTTGTGGATGAAGAGCCCGCGATCCGCCGCCCCGGGATCAGCATCGATGGGATCGAGCGCCCTAAGACCGAGAATTTTTTTGGCATAGAGCGCGTAGGGATCGCGCATCAGGGTCTCGACCTGCGTTACCGATAGCTGCCTTGGCCGTGCCGCCAGGGGCGGGCGCGGCGCCGGCGCCTCGACTGGTTCCGCACGCCCCTTGGGCACATGCAATGCGCGGTGCCAGTCGAGCATCTGTGTGCCGGTGATGTAGAAATAGGTAGGTGTGACCTTCTTCCCGTCTTTGGGATCGGGGTCAATGCCGGCGAGGGCGTGCAGTACGGCATCGAGGCGCAGGAGCCAGCGCGAAGGCACGCTCGGCGTGCCTTCTACCCGCAGAGCGCGCGTCAGGACGATTTCGGGCGTGCTAAAGCATTGCGTGAAATCATGGGCGCTCAAACCGATCCTGCGTTCGGGCAGGGGCAGCCCGAAATCGGCGCGCATGGGCCGGCTCATCCACGGATCGGTTAGCGCTTCGGCCGGCCAAGTGCCTTCGTTCAGGCTGCCCAAAATCATCACATCGGCGCGCTGTAGCCGGGCTTCGAGGAGCCCCCAGATGTTGAGCCTCGGGTGGCGACCGTGGCGCGGGCGAACAACCCGACCGGCCATCAGCGCCTGGAGCAGAGAAGGGTACTGGGTCGGCGGGATCGCCGGAAAGCCCGCGCTGGCAAGCTGCAATTCGGCGACGAACCCGGCCATCGCCTCGCCCGTTTCACCGGCCCACAGGCGCGCCGAGCCGCTATCATCGGTGCTCGCGGCAAGCGCTTCGGCGGCCTCGATATGCGATTGCAGGAGATCGGCTAGTGGCGCTTTGTCGCCCGCCATCGCACGGCTCAGCGGCGCCAGGCGGAATTCCAGATCATCGAGCCATTCGCCGAGCGCTGGATCACCGGCCTTTGCCGCGAGCACCGCGCGCAGGCCGGCGATACCACCGGATGGCCGGGGGCCGCGCAGGACCGCGATCTCCAGTGTCCGCGCCGTTGCGCGGAATGCGCCGGGCGATTGCCCGCCTGCGGCAAGCGGATGTTTGAGTACGGCGAGTAGGGGAATGGGCGCCCAAGCGCCCGCCACCATCTCGCTGATATGCAGAAGAAAGCTCGCTGGGGCGGTCGCCGAAAGCGGCACCCCGGCGGAATCGTCGATGGCGATTCCCCACTGACCGAGCGCCGCCGCCACGCGGCGGGCGAGATCGCGGTCGGGTGTAACCAACGCCGCTGTCTTGCCGGGAGTTTCCAGCGTCTCGCGCATGACCAGGGCGATCGCGCCGGCTTCCTCGCGCTGATTATGGGCCTCGATACGGGTGACATTGTGCAGGGCATCCTTGAGCCTCGCGCTGTCCAGCTTGCGCCAGCCGTCGGTCGCCGGTGGGGGGGCCAGCGCCGCCGACAAGAGCTGCGCCCGCTGGGTCAACTCCTCCGCGTCTTCCGCTCGGATCGGCGTCGGCCAGTCGCGCACGCCCCCGCGTTCGATCCCGAGCCGCAGCAGCAGGCGCGCGAGACCGTATTGAGGATGCGAAGGCGTCTCGCCAACGGCCTCCCACGCGGATTCGTCGAGGTCGCGGTCAAGGCCGGGAAGAACGACCTCACCGCGATCGAGCCCGGCTATAACGGCTAATAGATCGGCGGTCGCTGGTACGCTGCCGGTCGAGCCGCCGGCAATGACCGGGTGGTCCGGCGGCTTCGCCCGCCAGCGTTCGGCGAGCCCAGCGAGGGCCCGGTTGCGCCGGTCGGCCGGGTCTATCGCGCCCTCTGCTTTAAGGATCGCCGGCCATTTACCCACCAACAATGAGAGAAATTTGAGAACCTCCTGCCAATGTTCGGCGAATTCTCCAGGCGCCAGATCCTCAAGCCCTTCGAAGCTCAGCCGTTCGGTCTGGACCTGATCGAGAAACCGGCCGAGCTCGGCCGCCAGCCAAGCCGCCTGCTCGGCCGTAAGAATGTCTCCCGCGCCGGCGATCAGGCGCTCGGCGAGGAGCAGCCGGCGGCGTAACTCGGGGATTGCCGGCGGCAGATCGGCGCCGGGATCGAGCCCCGGCCCATCGACGGCCTCCAGGATCAATTCGTCCTCATCGACATCGCCGATCGGGCGCATCTGCGGTAGGATGCTCGCCGCCCCGCCGGAATAACGCAGAAATGCATCGGCCAAGGCGCGGCAGGCGCGGCGGGTCGGCAGCAGGATAACCGTGCGCGCCAGCGTCAGTGGATTTCCACTTCCCCGATCGAGGATGCCGCTTGCCAGAGCGTCGACGAAGGCAAGCTGCGGCGGGATCGAATATACCGCCGGGGAGTTCATAGCCGCGCTCCGCTCACAGCCGGGACATTCTCGCGTGCGGCGACTCGATCTGGGCATCGACTGATTTCAGAAGTTCGGGCGTGCCGACATGGTACCACTCGCCATCGTGGCGAAGACCGAAGAGTCGGCCTTTCTCGCGCGCCCGGTCGTAAAGGATATTGAGCGAGAACTTGCCATCGGGCGCCCCTTCGAACAAGCGCGGATGCAGGATCTGGACCCCGGTAAAAACGAAGGGTGCTACCGTTTTTTCGCCGCGCCGCACCAGGCGTCCGCCGGCATCCATGAAGAAATCCCCCGTCCCCTGGTAGCTGGAGGCAAGGGCGGTCGGGTAGAGCATCAGCAGCGCGTCCATTCGCCGTCCGTCCCACAACCGCCGCATCCGCTCGATCGCCGGGCTCGGCCCGTCGAGCCAGACAGTATCGCTGTTGACCACGATGAAGGGCTTGTCGCCAAGTTGAGAAAGCGCACGGGCGACACCGCCGCCGGTTTCGAGCACGTCCTTTTCGTAGGAGAACTGGATTTCCGGCCGCTTGCGTTCGGTCAGGTGTTCGACGATGCGCTCGCCGAGATAGTGTAGGTTGATGACCGCGCGGCCGATGCGGGCGCGCTCCAGATGGTCAAGCACGCGGTCGAGCATCGGTTGACCGGATACCGCGATCAGCGGCTTGGGGATATCGTCGGTAAGCGGACGCATGCGAAGGCCCAGCCCGGCAGCGAGCACCATCGCGGACTTGATCGGGGTCGCTTTTCTTATAGTCATATTCAGGCCGCCGGGCGGATCGGCGGAATACTGCGCGCCGAGGCAGGGATGTAACGCTCGAACCAGGCCTTCAACTCCGCCAATGCCGGATGTTCGATGTCGCGGGCGATCCAACGCCAGACGCGCGGAATGTGCGCGAGATAGATCGGCTTGGCATCACGCACGCAGAGGCGGGTGAAGATGCCGAGGATCTTGCAATTTCGCTGAACCGAGAGGATTGCACAGGCGCGGGCGAAGTCCGCTTTCTCGATGCCCAGGAAGCCGGCCAGATATCGATCGGTCATGGTGGCAATCAGCGCCTCGGGCACGTCGCGTCGCGCATCCAGCAACAACGAGACGAGGTCGTAGGCCGGAGGGCCGATGACCGCGTCCTGAAAATCGAGCAGGCCGCACCGGCGAACGCCTTTACGGTCCGCCAGCCACATCAGATTATCGACATGATAGTCGCGCAAGGTGAGAGTCGGTGGCGCCTCCCCGATAAGCGGCAGGAGCTGGCGCCACAGGGTAAGATATGTCTCATTCGCTTCGCTGCCCGGAGCCGTGTTCTGCGTCGCCGGCAAATACCAATCGACGAGCAGCGCCGCCTCCTTGAGGAACGCACCTTCGTCGTAGGAGCCGAGATCGATGCTGGCCGCAATCGGATGGCGGTGCAGGGCAATCAGCAAATCAATCGCGGTTTCGTAAAGCGCGATCTCATCGCCGCCGGCATTGAGGCGGATGGTGTAGGTCTCGTCGCCGAAATCCTCGATCACCAGCAGTCCATGCGCGAGATCTTCAGCCAGGATTTCGGGCGCGCTGAAGCCCATGCCGAGCAGATGGCGGGCGACTCGCGCGTAGGCGCCGACATTTTCTTCCGGCGGGGGCGCATCCATCAGCAGGGCCGGCTGCGCACCACCGACTAGACGCTCGTAGCGGCGGAAGGAAGCATCACCCGCAAGCGGTAGGCGTTCGGCCCCGCCCCAGCCGCCGGATTCGAGGAAGGCCGAAATCTCGCCCACCCGGTCAGTCATCGCTTGCCGGGGCCGGTGCGAGACCTGATCGCAGGAGCGCCGGGTCTGTTAGCCGATCACGCCATGCCGGCCCGGCATGCAAGACCAGCTCGCGTGTTTCGGGATTGCGCGCGTCCATGGAGAATTCAATATCCAGCCAATGCTCGCTGCGCAATACGGCGATGCGATCAGGCCATTCGATCACCGTTATCGCCTCGGCAAATGACTCCTCTATTCCGGTCTCATACGCATCCTTGGCGCTGTCGATGCGATAAAAATCGTAGTGATGAACGGGGCCGCGCGCGCAATCGTAGGCCTGCACGAGGGTGAAAGTCGGGCTCGGCACTTCTTCGTCCGCTTGGCTCAGCGCTCGCACGAAACCACGCGCAAAGACCGTCTTGCCGGCACCGATGCCGCCGCTCAAGGCGATCACATCGCCGATCCGTGCCAGCTTGGCGATCGTGCCGGCGAGAACTGCGGTCGTCGCTTCGCTCCCGGTCGTCATGCGGAATGCAGTCGCCGGACGGTAAGCCAAGGCTTCACTCATGACCGCGAAGATAGCACCGGTGCCCGGGGCGACAAGCGCCACGGCCGGAATATCTCGCCAGCTTGTAGACGCTGCCGCAGAAATTCAGGCGTTGGCTTGGCGGTGCGGAGGGGACACCTCGGCGGCTGGCTTGGCGCTCGGATTCGATTCCCCATTCGGCCTTGCTTCGCCGATCGGTTTCGCACCAGTCCCTGCCTTTGCCGCACTGTCGGAAACTGCGCTGTCAGATGCTTCGTTCGGGGCGGCGGGAGAGGGCAGGCTGCAGGTAACGATCGTCCCACCGCCATCGGCGGAACGAATGGACACGGAGCCGCCATGCAATTCGACCAGACTTTTAACCAGCGACAGTCCCAACCCGACGCCGACCTGCCTGCCGTCGACATCGCGTCCGCGAACGAACTTCTCGAACACCCGCTCGCGTTCGCCCTCGGATATGCCAATGCCGGTATCGGCGACGATGAAGCGGACCTCATCTCCCGCGCGGCGGACCTGCAATGTGACCTTGCCATCGACGGGGGTGAACTTGATGGCGTTGTTGACGAGATTGAACAGGGCGTGCTTGAGCCGGTGCTCGTCCAGCTCGACAGGCCCGAGATCGTCAGGAACGTCGATCTCAAGGGTTACCTTCTGCTGGCGCGCCCATTCACGGCTCAGTTGGTGGACCGCATCGACGAGAGCAGCGGCATCGACCGGCCCGACATCGAGGCTGATGCGCCCGGCCTCGATCGAGGCCAATTCGAGGATATCGTTTATCAGCGACAGGAGGTGCTGGGAAGCTTCGAGAGTGCCTTCGGAATACTCCTTCTGGCGCGGCGTCAACTCGCCGAAATACTCGTTGTTCAAAATTTCGGTGAACCCGATGATCGTGTTGAGTGGGGTGCGCAGCTCGTAGGAGACGTTGGCGATGAATTCGGATTTGAGCTTGTCGGCCTGCTCCAGCGCTTCGGTGCGCTCGCGCAAGGCCCGCTCGACCCGGGTCGAGTCGGTAACATCGAGATAGCGGACCAGCATCCCGCCGTCGGGCAACGGAACCATGCCGTATTCGATGTGCAGTCCGTCGGCGCGCTCGATTTCTCCCTTGTGCTCCTCGCGACCGGTAATCATTTCGATCGTCGCCTGCTTGTAGACAGGCCAGTCCTGTGAAATCTTGAACAGCGGGCGGCATCGATCAAGTAATTCCATGACATGCGGCTCGCCCTTGAGGTAGGCCGGCGTGAGGCCCCACATCCTGGCGAACACCGGATTACTGAGCTTAAGTTTGCCGTCGCCCCCGAACACGGCAATCCCTTCGGCCAGATTGTCGAGGGATTCGCGCTGCACCTCGATCAGCGTGTTGTAGGAGCGTTCCAGCGCCAGCCGGTCGGTGACGTCTTCGTAGGTATAGAGCAGCCCGCCCATCGGGTGGGGTGCGATGACCCGGCGAAGGGTGGCGCCGTTGGGCACATGAATTAGCTCGTCCAGCGGTTCCGTCAGGGTCGTGAAATGCGTCGCCACTTCGCGCTTCAGAGCCGGGAAGTCGGCGGTTTCGGGCAGCAGGCGGCGTTCCTGCATGGAGTCCATCACCTCGCCGAGCAGCGGCCCGCTATGTAGCCATTTCTCATCGAAGTCCCACATATCGATGTAGGCTCTGTTGAAGAAATTGACGCGCATGTCGGGGCCGTAGATGACGATCGCGGTGCCCAATTTCTCCAGAATTTCGCGATGGGCCTCGATATGGCGCTTAAGTTCGTTCTGCGCCTCCTCGACCTCTGTGAGGTCGATGGCGAATCCGGCAAGTTTGCCGGTCCCGTCGAGCGGCTCCTCACTGATCTCGTAGTAGCGCCGCGTGCCGGCGACGACAATGTGTTCTCGTGCTTTCTGAGCAATCCCCGAATGCAATGCGTTGCGGGCCAGGACGCGGCTGGAATTTCCGGCGCTGCTGCCGGCGAGTTCGTGCAGCCCCAAAAGGGCTTCCTCACTGGTTTCGACTTCGACCGCGCGCGCGTAGGCGAGATTGCACTGGTCGATCCCGAGATTTGCGTCGCGTGACCAAACCGGCATGGGAACCGCATCGAGCAGGGTGCGCATGCGCAGGATTTCGGCACGCAAGTCGCCGATGGCCGCGATATCGTCGTGCACATAGCGAAAACTCAAAAGATCGGCCGCCCCGCCGTCGACGATGATCCGTGAGCCCGCCGCCTTCCAGGCTGGATGGCCGTTGCGATCGTGAAGAGTAAGCTCGAAACCCGCCCCGTCGGCACTATCGATGCGAAGCCTCTCCATCGCGTCGGCGAGAGCACCGGCGCTGGCCTCGGCAAAACAACTGCAGATATCGCCGAGCGTTGCTCGGCTTTCCTCGGTCAGCCCCATCAACTCGCGGAATCCCGGCGACAGATACGGCTCGATCCCGCCCAGCTCACCGCGAGGCCAAATCACCACCGCCATGCCGTTGGCGGCGAGGGTGGACTCCGAGCCGAGCGCGGCGATGTCGCGCCGCCGTGCTGCATTTTTAGTTTGTAGAAGGTGCCAATAGAGCCAAGCCGCCACGGTCGCCGCAACGATGGCGACAACACCGGCAAGGATAGTGGCCGTCGAGCTCACATTCGCCTCCAGATCCGCCGCCCGACATCTTTTCCGGCGATTCCCCCACGGCAAACTTCGCGCTCGGCACGACGTCGCCGATCAAGAATAATATCAAGAGCTTATGTGGTTAAGATTCAATTAACAAGCCGGCTCGGCAGTACCCGATCCAGTAGCCCGGTGAGCTCCACTTACCGGCTACTAGGTTAGCGCACGCCTCTCAACAAACGCGCCCTTAGAAAAGCACTGGGGCGACTGCCGGACGATTGCGGAAACATACCTTTGATCGCTATCAACCGGTTGGTACAAGCCTCAGTATCTGTAGGTATCGGGCTTGAATGGTCCGTCCCGCGAGACACCGATATAGTCGGCCTGCTCCTTGCTGAGTTTTGTCAATTGAGCGCCGACTTTGGCCAGATGGAGCGCGGCGACCTTTTCGTCGAGCGATTTGGGCAGGACATAGACCTCGGCCTGATACTTGCCAGGGTTGCCCCAAAGTTCCAACTGCGCCAGCACCTGATTGG
>JAPULJ010000449.1 GCA_027295145.1 Alphaproteobacteria bacterium
GGGGGCATCCGTGCGAGTGAGTTGCTGTACGCGGCTGGTCCGCAAATTTTTCGCAAATATATCGCCGTTCTTGACATAAGCCTTGTAGTCCCTGGTATCGTTGAGCACGCCAGGGGGAGAATCCTGGCTTGCTTGCTCGGCAAAGTCGATCTGCCGCGACACACCCCCACGGATCGCCACCTCGAAAAGATCACGCCCTTCACTGCCGGGTTGTTTGCGCCAGTAGTGTATCGACTCGGAATCATCCGCCCAATGAGGGTCCGTGGGCTGCCGCCCCAACCAATCCGGATGCGCCATGATCTGCTCGAGCGTTAAATCCTCGGCTACGACTGGAGGAATCGAAAGAAGACAAATCCATGCGCTACAGACTAACTTCGCGGCTTCCAAAACGAACCGATACTTCATCCTCTCGAGTACTCCTTAAACTCCGTATGCAAAAAAGCCCCGCCAATAAGCGGGGCTTTTGAACAACGGCCGGAACCGTTTATTGACCTGCATCATGCCGCCTTTTATCGGGCATGCTACCAGGCGGGAGCTACATCATGCCGCCCATGTCAGGCATACCACCAGGCATTCCACCCCCTGCTGGGCTGTCATCCGGCGCTTCGCTCACCATCGCTTCGGTGGTAATCATCAAGCCTGCAACGGAAGCTGCAGCCTGCAGCGCCGTACGTACGACTTTGGTGGGATCGAGAATACCCATCTCCAACATGTCACCGTACTCACCGGTCTGGGCGTTGTAGCCGTGGTTACTTTCCAGGGCGCTAACCTTATCGAGTACCACAGCACCTTCGTCACCCGCGTTGACGACGATCTGACGCAGCGGCGTTGCCATCGAGCGTATTGCACTGCCAAGACCCGCGTTCTGATCTTCGTTGTCACCGGTAAGCTCGGAGATTTTCGCCGCGGCTCTCACGAGCGCTACACCACCCCCGGCAACCACACCTTCTTCCACTGCTGCACGAGTCGAATTTAACGCGTCTTCGACGCGAGCCTTCTTCTCTTTCATCTCAATTTCGGTTGGTGCACCAACCTTGATTACAGCAACACCACCGGCGAGCTTCGCCAGGCGTTCCTGCAGCTTCTCGCGATCGTAGTCGGAACTGGTGTCTTCGACTTCCGTTCGAATCTGCTTGATACGCCCTTCGATGTCGCTCTTGGCACCGGCACCGTCCACGATCGTCGTGTTTTCTTTCGTGGCAGAAATCCGCTTCGCGGAACCAAGATCGTCGAGCGTAGCACCCTCCAGCGTCAGGCCGACTTCCTCGGAAATCACCGTACCACCGGTGAGAACGGCTATGTCCTGCAACATGGCCTTACGGCGATCGCCAAAACCGGGGGCTTTGGCAGCTGATACCTTGACGATACCGCGCATGTTGTTGACCACGAGCGTCGCCAGAGCTTCGCCTTCGATATCTTCTGCGATAACCATCAGTGGCTTGCCAGACTTCGCAACGCTTTCCAACACGGGAAGCATGTCGCGAATATTGGAGATTTTCTTGTCACAGAGCAGGATGTACGGCTCTTCCAGTTCGGCAGCCATAGAATCCTGGTTGTTGATGAAGTAGGGAGAAAGGTAACCACGGTCGAATTGCATACCTTCGACCACATCAAGCTCGTTTTCGAGCGTGGTGCCTTCCTCAACTGTGATAACCCCTTCTTTGCCGACTTTTTCCATCGCGTCAGCGATGATTTGACCCACCGCTTCGTCGGCGTTGGCGGACATGGTACCAACCTGAGCGATTCCCTTGTTGTCCTCACAGGGGGCGGACATCTCAACGAGAGCCTCAACCGCTCTGGCTACCGCTTTGTCGATGCCGCGTTTCAAGTCCATCGGGTTCATACCCGCGGCAACGGACTTCAAACCATCCGCGAGAATAGCCTGAGCCAACACTGTCGCCGTGGTGGTGCCGTCTCCGGCTTCATCGGAAGTCTGGCTCGCGACTTCTTTGACCATCTGGGCGCCCATGTTTTCGAACTTGTCTTTGAGTTCGATCTCTTTGGCCACAGAAACCCCGTCCTTGGTGACTGTTGGCGCACCGAAGGATTTGTCCAATATCACGTTGCGCCCCTTGGGGCCCAACGTGACCCTCACTGCGTCGGCGAGGACGTTGACCCCGTCCAACATGCGGCCGCGCGCAGCATCACCGAATTGTACGTCTTTAGCGCTCATCGCTTATTCCTCTTCAATATCGCCAAGTTAGTCTTCCAACACGCCGAAGATTTCGCTCTCGTTGAGGATGAGCAACTCGTCCCCATCAATCTTCACGGTGCTACCGCCATATTGGCCAAAAATGATCTTATCGCCGACTTTGACGTCCAGGGCACGCACTTCGCCGTTGTCCAGGATCTTGCCCGAACCAATCGCCAGTATTTCACCTTGAGACGGTTTTTCCTGAGCCGAGTCGGGCAAAACGATGCCGCCAGCGGTCAGAGTTTCTTCGTCCAACCGGCGCACGACGACACGATCGTGTAAGGGTCGAATGTTCATTTACCTAATTCTCCCGAAGGTCCTAATTGAAGTACTTAGCACTCTCATAGGGAGAGTGCTAGTCCAAGGGCCGCATATGATAATGGCAGTTTCTTAAGATTCAAGAGGTGAACGAAGATAGATTAGTTCGGGGGGGTTCCGTCAGGTCCGTCGGTCGAGTCCGGGCGCTGATTGAATTCGCCCTCGATAATCGTGGGCTCAGGCCCGGCCGCGCTCTGAGCGCCGATGATGGTAACCTTGGAAAGCAGCCTACGGGCAATCACAACGCGGCTGGCAGGCAGCAGAAAAGCAAATCCTACCGCGTCGGTGACGAACCCCGGGGTGAGCAGCAGAGCACCCGAAATGGCAAGCAATATGCCTTCGGCCATCTCCTGAGCGGGTACTTCGCCACGCTGCAGGCGACCCAGTCCGCGGGTGAGTGTCGCCAGACCCTGGCGTCGCAAGAGCGCGACCCCAATGACGGCGGTCAACATCACCAGTGCAATGGTGGGCAAGGTGCCGATGGTGCTACCGACCTCTATGAGCAGGTACATTTCGAGAATGGGCGTCAGAAAAAAAATCAGTAACCAGGGCGCCATGAATCGGCCGTTGCGAAGAACTTGCGCCCAATCTGGAGAGGAAGGCGATACAAGTCAACTTTCTCCTCGGGAGCGGATCTGGCAGGTAGTGGCTGCCATCCCCAAAGGCTCGGTGGCGACCTATGGTCAGGTAGCCGATCTGGCGGGAATGCCTCGCCACGCCCGCCTGGTAGGGCGTACATTGAGTGAACTGCCGCGGGATACCAAACTGCCGTGGCACCGCGTGATAAATGCGAGCCTGCGTATATCACTGCGAGCCGATAGCGACGGGCACAACGTGCAGCGACGGCGTCTGGAAGCGGAAGGTGTGGAATTTGTCGGGGAGCGCGTCGCTTCCGCACATCGTTGGTAACAACCGGCGAACAGGTTAACCTGACCCTTTTTCGGAGGGTTTGTTGAACGGCGCAACCCAGATGAGCAAGAACATTCCAGGCACCGCAAACAGAGCGCATAAATAGAAAAACTCCACCCATCCCACAATCTCGACAAGCCAACCCGTTGCCGCAGCCGTGAAAGTACGCGGCAGTGCGGTAATTGCGCTGAACAAGGCAAATTGGGTTGCGGCCAATACAGGCGAAGTCTCGCGGGCTATGAACGCAACAAAGGCCGCGGTTCCAAGCCCTACACCCAGGTACTCGGCAGCTATCACAGCAGCCAGCACCACGAGGTCATTACCTGCCTGAGCCAGATAAGCGAACCCTAGTATGGTAACTAGCTGCACGACGCCAAATAGCCACAGTCCCCGGTTGATCCCGATCTTGACGATTAATAACCCGCCAAGCAGGCCGCCAATCAGGGCTGGCCAGAAACCGGCATTTTTTGCCACAAGCCCGATTTGCGTCATGGTGAACCCCAGGTCGAGGTAGAAGGACGTGGACAACGTCGTCGCCATACTGTCGCCAAATTTATAGGCGAA
>JAPULJ010000045.1 GCA_027295145.1 Alphaproteobacteria bacterium
CGTGCGCGCCGAGTGGCCCCAAGCGTTACCGCTGTTCGTGCGGATATCGGCCAGCGACTGGTCCGAGGGCGGCTGGGACATCGATGATTCGGTTGCTCTGGTAAAGATGATCGAGGCAGGCGGGGAGGTCGACGTAATCGACTGCTCTTCGGGCGGCATCATCCCCGGGGTGCGCATCCCCCGCCATCCCGGCTACCAGGTGCCCTTCGCCGAAGCGATCAAGCGCCAGACCGGGCTGAAGAGCGCCGCCGTAGGTCTAATCCATACCCCGGAAATGGCGGAAGAAATCCTCGCCAACGCCCGCGCCGACCTCGTGGTTCTGGGCCGCTCGATGCTACACAACCCCCACTGGCCACTGCACGCGGCGAATACGTTGAAATCAACCAAGGCGCGCTGGCCGGTGCAGTACGAGCGTGCCAATATCTTTTAGCGTTGGAATACCGGGGACCTCATGGACGCTTGCGCAAGCCTCGAATTGACCGGACACGCGAAGAACGGCGATGCCGGGCTCTATGCGCGCATCGACACGCTTGTCATCGCCGGCTGGACGGGCCGCGATGAGGGCGCGATGCAGGCTCATATCGCCGAGCTCGAAGCGCTTGGCATCTCACGCCCGAAATCGACACCGATATTCTACCGCGTCGCCGCCGCGCTACTGACCACGGCCGAGGCGATCGAGGTATCTGGGGAGGAGTCGAGCGGCGAGGTCGAGACGGTCGTCTTGAGCCTGCCCGACGGGCTCTGGGTCGGCGTCGGCTCGGATCATACCGACCGCAAGATCGAGGCGGTCAACGTCACTGCCTCGAAGCAGATGTGCGCCAAGCCGATCGGCCGCGAGCTGTGGCCCTACGCCGAAGTCGAGGATCACTGGGACCAGTTGGTCCTGCGCTCCTTCGCCACCGTCGGCGGCAAGCGGCGGCTCTACCAGGAGGGAACGGCGGCAACCATGCGCCCGCCCGGCGAGTTGATGCGGCTCTATACTGCCAGCGACGCAGGTTTGCCGCCGGGCAGCGCGATGTTCGGCGGCACCTTGGCGGTGGCCGGGGGGATTGCGCCGGCGGAGAGCTTTGAGATTGAACTACACGATCCGGTACTGAAGCGTACGATCGGGCACCGTTATGCGGTCCGCACGCTACCAATCGAAGGCTAATACCAGAAGCCGGCGGCCGGCTTTTGGACAAGCGCGCCCTTCGACAAGCTCAGAAGCGACCGTCCGGCGTTTGAGGTAACATACAACCGGTTGTTTTTTCGGTTGGTAGGAGAGAGGAAGAACCATGCTGTTCAACAAACCCCACCTCGAATTCCATACCCTCGACATGGACGACGGCTGGGAGACCCCGGCCGGCTATCCGTCAGGGATCAAGCAGAAGATTCTGGCCAGCGACATCGACGAAGCGGCCAAACGCGGCAGCCGCTCGCGGTTGCTCAAATTCGACGCCGGCACTTACACGATCGAGCCTTTCGTCCACGACCATTGGGAGGAGGTTTTCCTGCTTGAAGGCGATCTGATCGTCGGCAACGACGCACACGGTGAGGGTGGCGAGAAGTTCGAGGCCAAGACCTACGCCTGCCGGCCCCCGGGGGCCCACCACGGCCCCTTCAAGTCGGACACCGGCTGTCTGCTTTTCGAGATCCACTACTACGACGAAGACTAAACTAGCCCCATATCCGTCCACGCGGCCGAGGCCGGCTCTCTATTCCTCGAACACTTCGCAGCGGTTCCGCTTGACTCTCGGTCTAGCCGAATGCATAATTAGCTACGTTAAGTAACTACCTGTCATAGCTAATTTGCTTCATTGCTGTAAGCATGGGAGTTGCAGGGAAGGGATCAGGTGTCCGCCGACGGAACGAGGAAGGCCGAAACGACCGCCGAAACCGCCGTCGAAATCACTGGCGCTTGGGAACGGCCAGGTGATTATCGCCCGCCGCTGAGCATTACCCGGCCAGAAATCCTGCGGGACGGCAGCGACAGCGCCTTCCGCGAGCTGATCTGGGGGCTCCTCGTTGTCGCCAAACGGCTGCAGAAATACCCCGAGATTTTCGGACGCCGGATCGGCGTTTCGAGCGCCCAGTATACGGTCCTCATCGCCACCGCCCATATCCAGGGCGGCGAGGGGATCGGCATTCGCGCCCTGGCCGATTACATGCATCTGCCCGCCCCCCACATTACCACGACCGTCGGCCGGCTGGTCGAAGCGGGTCTGCTCGCCAAACGCCAAAACCCGGCAGATGGCCGCGGTGTGCTTGTCTCGATGACCAAGGAAGGCGATGCAGCGCTGCGCAAACTCGCCCCCTTCCAGCAGCAGGTCAACGACGTGCTGTTCGCCGGACTGAGCCGCCGGGAATTCGAGATATTCGGACAAATGATCGATACCTTCCTCGTCAACAGCGAAGAGGCGCTGATAAAGGCGGCCGCCCTCGAGCGGGCCGGGGTTCGATCGACACGGCCGCCTCCCAACGTGGCGGTCGAATAGGCACGCGATAATTAACGCGCAGCAACGCGCGCACTAAGGAGACGAAGCATGCTCAAGACAGGAAAAGACCATCTCGAGGGACTTCGCGACGGGCGCACGATCTATATCGGCAGCGAGAAGGTGACCGACGTTACGACGCATCCCGCCTTCGCCCATGCCGCCCAGACCGTCGCCGGCTTGTACGACGCCAAACGCGCCAGCGAAAATCTCGATCTTTTCTCCTATGAGGAGGATGGCGAGCGCTATTCTCTGTGGTACCTGCGCGCAAAAACGAAGGATGATCTGCGCCGGCGCATGAACTGCCACAAGGCCATCGCCGACATGACTTTTGGCATGATGGGGCGCTCGCCCGACCACGTCTCGGGCTTCGTTACCGGGATGACGGTGGAGCCGAGCGTCTTCGATACCGACACCCACAAGTTCAGCGACAATCTGCTGAACTATTATGAGCACTGCCGCAGGCACGACATCTATTCGACATACGCCGTCCTGCCGCCTCAGGCCTCGCGCAACCCAGATTTCTACGAGCGCCAGAACGTACCGGTGCCGAGCTTGCAGGTGGTCGACGAGAAAGACGACGGCATCGTCATTTCCGGCATGAAAATGCTGGCGACGAGCGCCGTATTCTGCGACGAGATATGGATCGGAAATTTGCTGCCGCTGGCCCCCACCCAGGTTAAGGAGGCGGTGACCTGCGCGGTCCCGGTCAACGCCGAGGGACTGACTTTATGGTCGCGCCAGGCGATCGAGCGCAATGCCGCCAACGAGTTCGACAGCCCTCTGACCTGGCGCTTCGATGAAACCGACTCGATGGTCATGTGTAAGAACGTGTTCGTGCCGTGGGAGCGTGTCTTCGTCCTCGACGACGCCAATCTCGCCCGCGAGATCTACATTCGCACCCCGGGTCATTGTTACGGCAACCATCAATCGAACGTCCGTTTCTGGTCGAAAATGCAGCTCATCGTCGGGCTGTGCAGCCGGATCGCCGAAGCGACCGGCGCGATTGCAGTGCCTGCGGTCAAGGAAATCCTCGGCCGCATGGCGGCACTCGAAGCGACCCTGTCTGGAATGATCCACGGCCAGATTGAAGCCGCCGAAGACTGGCCCAAGGGCTACAAGACCTTCAACCGGCGTATGATGTACGCGGCGCTGAACTGGTGCACCGAAAGCCATTCGGCGATCATCGACCAACTGCGTGAACTTTCGGGCGGCGGGGTCTTCCAGATGCCGGCGAGCGTGGACGTCATGCACGATCCCGAGATCAAGAAATTATTCGAAACGTATTGGCAGACCCCGCAACTGGAGGCGCTCGACCGCTTGAAGCTCTTCAAGCTGGTCTGGGACATGGTCGGCTCGGAGTTCGCCGGACGCCAACAGCAGTACGAGAAATTTTACGCCGGCGCGTCCTTCATCGTCCGTAACCACAGCTACCGCGAAGCGCCGTGGGAGATGTTCCACGGGGTGGTCGACAAGCTCATGAGTGGCTACGATGTGCCAGATGCCCCGACGAAATCGGCCGCGGCGGAGTAAGCCGACCACACCGCGAGCACTGTCGAATTACGCCCCGCACGCCTGTTGCCCATTGCCTGTTGCCTTGGAGACCCGATCCATGACCATCGACCGTTTGGCGTTTCGCGACTGCCTCGGCTGCTTCGTCACCGGTGTGACAATCGTGACAACCGTCGGAGAGGACGGCGAGCATGTCGGGCTCACGGTGAATTCGTTCAACTCGGTCTCGCTTGAACCGCCGATGATCCTGTTCAGCCTCGACCGTGGAGCCCAGAGCCTGCTGATCTTCGAAACCTCGGGGCACTTCGCCGTCAGCGTGCTGAGCGACGTCCACGAGGCGCTTTCGAACCGTTTCGCCCAACGCGACACCAACAAATGGGACAACGTTGCAACCAGGATCGGGGCAAACGGCTGCCGCCTGCTCGACGGCGCGATGGCGACGTTCGAATGCACCACCTACGCCCAGTACGATGGCGGCGACCATGTGATCTTCGTCGGCAACGTCATTGCCATGAACGTCGATCCGGGCGCCAAGCCATTGGTCTATTATCGGGGTGCCTATAACAGCCTGTCCGCCGTCGCTTGAACGCAAATTCGGTCACCGGCTTGTGGTATTGCCGCCTATCCGACGCGCACCCATGGCCAGGGCAATCGGCCCCAGCGCGGCGACGACGCCCAACGAGATGAAGGCAAAACCCCACGCATTGGGTTCGGCCCGCCCACCGGCGAAGTCGAGGACGAGACCGAAAACTGGCGGCGCCGCCGCCGCGCCGACGAAGCCGAGCGTCGAATGGACGGCCATCGTCGCGCCGCGGTAGGCCGGCGCCGCACTCTCGACCATGCCGGCGGTGAGGGAAGCCGAATCGGCCATCAACAGCGCCCCGTATGCGAGGCAGATCACTGCCAGAACGCCGTAGTCGATGGTGCCGAGGAAGCCAATGACGCAGCTTAATCCGGCCGAAGTCAGCATGATTGCGCTGATCATCCGGCGCCGGCCGAAACGCAAGCAAAGCTCGTTGCCAAGTACACTCGCCGGAGCACCGATGAGCATGAAAATTGTTGCCACCAGCGTTGGCTTCAGCCAGCTCTGCGAGCCCACATCAAGGCTCGCACCGAACACCAAAAATGCGACCAGCCAGGCGCGCAAACCGAACAGCTCCCAGATATGGGCGGCGTATCCAAATACGTATCCCATCGCCGCGCGATTGGCGAAGACCGGCCGGAAATCCAGCAGGTGGGTGTCTGGGGCCGGTAACTTGGTTGTTCGGTGTCCGGCCAGGGCGAAGCCGGCGATCGCCATCGCCGCGAGTGAACCCAACGCTGCTATCCCAAACGCCATGCGCCAGTCAAACGCCCGCGCGACCTCGCCGGCGACGAGGTATGAAAGGCTCATGCCGATCGCAAAGCTGCCGGTGTAGAAGGCGACGGCCCTTGATTGGTCGCGCCCGCCGAATCGGTCTCCCAAGGCTTTCAACCCCGGCATGTAGGTCCCCGCCAATCCCGCTCCGGCCAGCACCTGCCACGCCGCCGCCGACCAGAACCCTTCGGCAGTCAGAGCAAAGCCGAGCAACGCCAGGCCCGTCGTCGTCATCCCGCCGAAATACACGATTCGCACGTCGATGCGGTCGGTCAGGCTGCTCAGCACCGGCACCGCGACAACGTAGCCGGCGAAATAAAGCCCGCCGATCAATCCGGCATTGGTATTGCTCAGTGCCCATTCCTCGGCGAATACGGGGAGCAAGGCAGCGAAGCTCGAGATGCCCAGCATGCTGAGTACTTCGGCCGCGCACATTGTGGCGATCAAGAGGGCGGGGTTCTTCAAGCTGGCGCGCCGTCATCGCGAAAGAACACGCCGTCGATCTGGAGCATGCGGTGCAGGTGCCGGTCGTAATAACCCGGCAGCACGAAGCGCAGATCGAATCCCTCACCCTCCAACCGGTCGACGAGTTCGCGCCACAGCGCCTCGCCCTCGTAGAGCGGGATGAGAGAGAGCTCGACCTGCAGGCCGGCGATTCGGGGCAGAGAATTGCGCGCGCCATCCAACACCGCGCGCTCGAAGCCTTGCGTGTCGATCTTCAAGAACACGCGATCGTCGGGCCCGGCATAGTCGTCAAACAGGCTATCGAGGGCGCGCACTTTAACCCGCTCGGTGCCACCCGCGGCAGCACTCGGCGAAACCGCGAGGATCTCACCGCGCAAGGGCAGCAGTGAGCTCATATCGGACTCGTTCGACAGGGTGATCTCGGCCGCGCCGTCGGCTGATCCCAGGGCCATTGCCGGAGCCACCTCCCAGGCCGGATCGGCGGCC
>JAPULJ010000450.1 GCA_027295145.1 Alphaproteobacteria bacterium
GAGCGCAACGCCATGGGCGCGGTGAAGGCGATCAACGCCGCCCGCCTGGCGCTCAAGGGCGACGGCACCCATTTCGTGCCCCTGGACAAGGTGATCGAGACCATGCGCCAAACCGGCGCCGACATGTCCACCAAATACAAGGAAACCGCCCAAGGCGGCCTCGCGGTGAACGTGGTGGAGTGTTGAAGGGGGTATCAACAAACTTATACCATCGGTCATTAAGAATGACCGATGGGCGTTCACGCGCCACGCAGGCTATCCTCGCTTCGCTGCGGGCGCGCGGTCGCGCGGGCCCTCGGGTCCATGAGTCAAACTCAAGGACCCTTGGTATTACCTGAAATCCAGATATGGGCGCTGTGCGGCTTTTTCTGGAGCGTGGCGGCGGCGTCGCCCTGCGCGACACGCTGCTGTCCAAGCTTATCTCTGGTGAGCTGCGGTTGAAGAACGCGAAGCGGCTCTTTCCATTAATGCATGAGGCTCGCTATTTCGGATACCAGAGTTCCACGCGCCCGGGCGCGCTGGGGTTATGCGCTACTTCAGTGTGAGAGGGTCGGTATACCTTGCCGATGAACGGGGGGCGGTGTCGGGCCAAGAATCGTCTGATCCGGGGCAGAGTCGCCACGAACGCGTGCGCGAGGTCAGGATGCGGCGCGTCGCCGATGATTACGAGCAACGGGACCCCATGCTGCATCACCGCGTTCAGTTCGTTGGGTTTGTGCCGGATGCAACGATCGTGCGTCAGGGCAACCCATTCCCGCTCCCCGATCGATCGAAGCCATACCTCGTCGGCGCAATTGCGCGCAAAGTGATCTCGGCGGCGCTCTACGGTTAGCCCTGCGGCCGCCAAAATACCTGGAAATAGGGAGCCGAAGTCGCGGTCGGTAAAAAAGACAACGGTCAAGCTACCCGCTCGTAGAGAACCGCCTGCTCGACCTCTTCCTGGGTCAAGTCATAGTCTTCGGCGATGTCGTTCACCGCTTCCCCGGCATCGACTCGGCCGGCGATCGCGGCGGTGGAGATGCCCATACGAATCACCACCGGCCGGCCAAAGGATATTTGAGGGTCGATCACGATTGGACGATCCTGTGTGAGCGTGCCCGCAGAAACAAACGGATACAGGCGCACCGGAAACATCCACTCGTCCCATTCGACCCGCTTCAAATACGCCGAAAAAACGTGGCGCATCGCGAGCTGACCGGAGGCCGAGAGATTGATGAGCTGACCGTATCGTTCGAGAAAGACCTGTCCCGCATCGGTGCACAACTCCTTGCGCAGCAACAGTCGCCGGACGTGGAGCCGTTTCTCGGCGTAGGCGAGTGCCGGCCGCAGCGCCCGCACCGGGACCACATGCTCGGTCCGCAACGATCTCAGGACATGGGCTTCAATCAGGTTCCAGAATGACAGCAGAGGCGGCTGCCGTGAGGCGAGACCGATCAGCGGACGAAAATGACCGTTCCCGCCGGCGGTAGGGTAGCGCCTGCCGAGCACCCAAGACCGCAACGTCGCGGGCGCCAGCTTGAGGTAGCGGGCGGCCTCGGCAATCGTGTAGGCGGGGTTATCTCGCAGATCGGTGGCGGTAGCTTCCCTCACAGCGGCTGGCATGAGAGGATATTAGTGGGCGTAACCGGCAATGCCAGCACCGTATTATCCGCCTTGAAGGCGGGGTTACTCCCCCGCCGGCTACGCCGCTTGTTTCCGGCTACCGCAATCGCGCGGCGAGTGATAGGATCATCGCACCGGTAAATTGCTCCCGGCCGTTCGGGGAGGACGCCATGGAGCGGAGGCTGGCAGCCATTCTTGCCGCCGACGTGGTCGGTTACAGCCGCTTGATGGAAGCCGACGAGGAAGGCACGCTGGCGCGCCTCAACGCGCTGCGCCAGCAGCTTATCGATCCCAAGATCGACCAGAACCACGGGCGAATCGTCAAGCTGATGGGCGACGGCATGCTGGTCGAATTCGGCAGCGTCGTGGACGCCGTGCGCTGCGCCGTCGACATCCAGCGAGAATTGGGGGAGCAAGAAATTGGTGCGCCGATCAACGCTCGCCTACAGCTGCGCATTGGCGTAAACCTTGGCGACATCATGCTTCAGGATGGCGACATCTTTGGCGACGGCGTGAACGTCGCGGCACGTCTGCAGGAGCTTGCGGAACCCGGGAGCGTGGTCATCTCCGAAGACGTGTACCACCAGGTGGAGATGAAGCTCCGCTTGAGCTACCAGGATCTCGGCCTGCAACAAGTGAAGAACCTGAGCCGTCCAATCCGCACCTACCGGGCGACCATAAGATCCGAAAGCAGTGTCATCGAATCCGGCTGGGTTGTGCAGCAACCGGGCGGAGCGAAGCGGTCTTGGCGATGGGCTGCCGGTATCGGAACCGGGGCATTCTTGGTCGCCGGCGGGATCATTATTTGGCTAATCGTGGATAAAGAGTTGTTCGCATCATCTTCGCCCGAATGCTTTGACCATCTCGGCCTACCAGTGAGCTGCCCGGCAGACGAGAAATGATCCCATGGGGAGCGGTCGTACCGTACTCGTCAACCAGCGAATTCGAGCGTGCGACCATTCACAAGATCATCTCAGCCCGTATTCCACAGATGGATCGCAAAATCACCGACCTTGGCCACCAATTCAGCATCGAATTTGTCGTGCGAAAGCCCTTCGTGCTACCGTCGACGGCGACCGGGAGGAGCCAACTGGGGATTCTCGGCTCGATGGGGGGTAATGGCCACCGGGTCACCCCTCCGGTAAGAAACATTCAGCGAGAGCTGACA
This sequence comes from Alphaproteobacteria bacterium, assembly GCA_027295145.1. Classification (GTDB taxonomy): domain Bacteria; phylum Pseudomonadota; class Alphaproteobacteria; order JAPULJ01; family JAPULJ01; genus JAPULJ01. Next base: position 2,771 of record JAPULJ010000450.1, read on the forward strand.
CGCCATTCTGTCGCGCGCTTGGAGGAATGCAACATGGCACTCGAGAAAGGTTCGATCAAATGGTGGTTGGGAATATCATTCTTCTTGATGCTGCTGCCTTTGGCGCGCGAGGCGAATTCCCAGATGGTGGCCGAGGGCGTGAATGTGACGGTCATCGCGGAATATCCGACCACGGTACC
>JAPULJ010000451.1 GCA_027295145.1 Alphaproteobacteria bacterium
ACAGGATAAGGCCAATTACTACGCCAATATTTGCACCAAGCGTAAGCCATTGGTTTATGCGATTTACAGCCACTGCCCCCCCCGAATGTCTATCAACCGAAGCGTATGACAAGTCGGTCACCATGTCCGCTTTTCCCGAAACCGGACATTAAAACACCCCAAAAACGACTAATTCTAAGGTCCGCTTTCGGCCACAAGCAGCCGCTAAGTACGTCCGCACCATTCGGCGCCATAGTTTGGGTCGGGCTCTATCTTTGCTAATTCATCAATCTTGGCCGAGATGAGGCGTCGATACTTGCGGATAGTGGGCCCGAGGTCGCCAAACCCCGTTTTGTCCCACGCTTTTTCGGAGCGATATGCAGTCGCGAATCCAGGGTATCGATGGACATTTGCCGCAAATGCGTTGATGTTGTAGTCAGAGTTGCTGTCCCGGTAGTCACTCAATTGGAGTCTTCTCCAGCCAGCGAAGTTGTTATTCGCATAAACAGTAAATATCTTGGCGAATTGCATACGCTCTGTAGCAGTCAACTCTTCCCCGGCGCAGCCACGCTGCCAGACCTCAGCGTACTCGGTCATCAACGACAACATATCGTAGTGCCGCTGAACGGCGTTATCCTGTCCTTCCACGGATGCAATTACGTCAGTTTGCTTCAGCTGCATCCCAACGAAAACCAACGACGCCATGATGCCGAGCATACCCAGAATCTGCAGCCAATGATTTAGTTTTGTTGAGTCCAAATGAGGAATCCTTTAATCAGATAGAAGTGCCTATTAGTCAGGATGCTGACCGTCCGCTTTGGGTCAAAAGCAGCCACTCAGTATGCTCCAAATTCTAGCACCTGAGCGGCTGGTTTCGAGGTAAAGCAGCCACTCTCCGCTGGAAAATTCACCCTCGATCCCTGAATGTCCGCTTTTCCCGAAAGCGGTCATTCGAATTAGTGAAAATGGCATCAAATTAAGGTCCGCTTTCGGCCAAGAGCGGCCATTCATCCTTATCGGTCACCTCGGACAATCGAGTAGAAACGGTACATAATTGATACACGGGATTCTCACCAACTGGCTCGGGAAAAACCTCATGAAACTTGCACCTCTGCATTTTGGGCTTCTGTGGCTCGCCGCTAACGCGTACTGGCCAACAGCATTGTACGGGCAGTCACTTGAAGGAAATTGGGAGTCGGAAGGATACGGCTACTATTTCTCTATCGTTGGATCTAAATTAGAGGCCTACGAGGTAACGGCAATCAGTTGCATTTTTGGGTTTAGCGGTATTCGCCAGACCGAATCGGCAGCGGACGACAGTGAGACATTCAAGGTGGTAGAGGAGCCCGACACCTTCGCGATTAGGACAGATAGCACTGCCGATGAAGTCAGGCTCCACTTCGATGGAACAGCATCGGACGTTTTTATTCGTAGATTAGCTTCACCACCGAGAATCTGCGACAGGCCGCCTGCTAATTCACCGCAAACGAACTTCGAAATTTTCGCCCAAACTTGGGCCGAGCTATACGGATTCTTCGATTTGAATAACGCCGACTGGCCAGCGATCGTCGCATCACAACGGTTGCGAGTGTCTGATGGCACGACGCCACAGGAGCTATTCCAGATACTGAAGATTATGATTGAACCGTTTAAGGATGCCCATAGCTATATACGCGCAGAGAGCATCGGTGAGCGGTGGCATGGCGGTCGGCAAACCCCCACATGGCTGGATCGCGCCGACAGGTTACGTGCGTACAAGATAACCGAAGATAAATACCTGCATGCCCCACTCCGATCGTGGTGCAATGGCCAGGTCGAGTTTGCGATGCTTGACGGTGGGGTGGGCTACCTTCGGCTCCGAAGCTTCGCTGGCTATGGCGAGAGCCCTGGCTTCGAGAGCGGGCTTAGTGCACTTGAGATCGCACTTGACGAAATATTTACCAACGCCTCCTCATGGACAGGACTCGTAATCGACGTTCGAATAAATAGTGGTGGGTACGATCCATACGCACTCGCCATCGCATCGCGGCTCGCGACACGTGAGTACCTGGCGTATTCAAAGGAGGCACGCGCCGACCCCCAAGATCCCTCGAAGTGGACAGACCCTCAACCGAGTTCGGTTCCGCCTAGCTCTCGACCGGGCTTCCATGGCGAAGTCGTTGAGCTAATTGGGATTCATAGCGTGAGCGCTGCAGAAACCTTCACTCAAGCGCTCTTCGGGCGAGAACCCCACGTTACTCGTGTGGGTGAGAACACCCAAGGTGTCTTCTCGGATGTCCAGCAGCGGCAGCTTCCGAATGGATGGTTGTTTGGTCTTCCCAATGAGCGCTTCGTAACTGACGGAAAGAGCTACGACGGTCCGGGCATACCGCCCAATATAGAAATACCGGTGTTTCCCCAAACTGATTTCGACAATAATCGGGACGGCGCAATCGAAAAAGCACTTGACTATTTGCACCATAATTCTGGTGCTGGCAAAAACAACTTTTGAATTATTGGTTGAACAGTCATAGGGCCGCTTTGGGTCGTTAGCGGCCCCTTTTGCCAATATTAGCTGAATGGCCGCTTTAGAGCGTATAGCGGACGCTTTTTTGGCTTGATTTCAAGATTATCGGTGGCCGCTTTCGGCCAGAAGCGGACATGGCAAGTTCAACCTAAACGTGACCTCCAATGATCGCCTGAACGATCCCTTTAATTCCGGTCCGGCTGCATCGTCTCGGGATCGAACATCCACCCACCCTTGATTACCCGCCAAATGCTCTGGGTATTCTTGATGTCTTCGAGGGGATTCTTATCCAGCAAAACGAGGTCGGCCAGCTTGCCGGGCTCGAGCGTGCCGAGGTGGTCTTCCGCCCCGACGGCCACTGCCCCCTCCTGGGTGGCAATCCGAATCACCTCAAGCGGTGGTAGTCCGGCTTGGGCGAAATGCTCCAGCTCCCAGTGCAGGAATCCCGCGCCTTGATCGGTTCCAGCGTGGAGCTTCACCCCGTGGCGATGTGCGTCACGAACCGCGGCCAGTTGGTCCGCCCAGTACCCACGGAGCAGTTGAGTGTCGAGTTGACGCAAGAAAGGCGGCACGAGTGGGACAGACCCTGGCACCTCTTTCCGACGTCCGGGGGCGTCGCGCAGTAGGAGGGCCTGTCCTCCGCGCACCGCCAGGGTCGGATCCCAACGAGTGCCCGACATGGCAAGCATCGTGAGAACATCTTTGTAAACGCGACTCGGGCCTGCGGCATGCTCGAGAAAGGAGTAGCCCAGGATTACGTTCTGGGTGATTTCTTGTACGGTGGTCCCGTGCCCAGCAATCGGAAGACGAAGCCGGCGAGCCTCCTCGGCAGCAGCACGCTGCAACGGCCTCGATATCGTGTTGTAGATCTTGATGAGCTGAGCAGCACGGCCCTTCCACAAGCGGACGTAGCTCCGAGCATCCTGTTCGCTGCCGATGTACTGGTCTCCGAGGTTTGGCTCCGTCGAGAACGACCGCGGTGCCGAGGCGGATTCTTCCCAACCCCAGCCCAGAGAGCGCACCGAAGTGACCCCGTATGAAAGGAAGGCTTCGGGATCTCCACCGTGGATGTGCAGGTCGAACAACCCCGGAATGGCGAATCGGCCCCGAGTATCGACTATCGTCGTCTCGCTGGGGAGCAGCCTGGGCTCCGGGCCGATCCTGAGAATTCGGCCTTCTTGGATCAGCAGAGACGTCTCCAGCCCGAAGCCTCCCGCGCGGAAATCCAACACGCGTACGCGTTGCAAGAGGACGGGGTCCGGCACCGGCGTTTCGGCTGGATTGAAGGACTGCTTGAGCGGTGGAACGGGATCTCGAACCTGCAGACTGACTTTCGCGCGGAAGGGAATGGGCTCCCAGGCGCCACTCGACACATCGATCTTCCAGATTCGTCCTGCTTCACCCAAATAGATGTCTCCGTTCTTCGGTGCCGGCGCAAACCGCCGGGCCCAGCCCCGTCGCCGCGAGAGTGGAGCGATGAAGATCTCGGGTCCCTCATGGACAGGGGCGAACACCAGGTCCTCCGAGGCGGGAACCCACGAATCCCAGAACCGATGCGAGCGCCGGTAGTAGAGCCCGTCGCCGGTGGGGCTGGCTGCGAAGCAATCGGGGTAACCGGCAATCGTCCGAAGGGTCGATACAGTGCCCCCCTCATCCATCACCTCGACTCGGGTAGTGGCTTCCGGGTTGGAAGACCAATCGTCCGATTTCGGCTCAATCACCGTCCATGCCAAGCGACCGTCGGGTAGGAAAAATACGGACCGGATGAGTTGGGGGTCCACCGTGACCGCTTCCACGTCCCCCTCCCCATGCAGCACGAGCCGGCGTATGACGGCCGGCGTGGTCGGTGTCGGACTCTCTCCGACTTTCCAGGGCTGAGGCGAGTCGCGGGCCTGGCGAGTGAAACTCAGATATACGAGGCCCTCGCCATCCTTAGTCCACGCTGGCCGGGCGGCGGACAGCTCATGGGTGACTTGGCGGACTTCTCCGGACGACAGATTCAGCAGAAAGATGTTGCCTTCGCTCCCGTCCCGGTCTGACGTAAAGGCCAGGAGACTGCCATCGGGGGAGATCACGGGGTCGGTATCAAAATAGGGTCCAAAGGTGAGTTGCTTTGCTTCACCGCCTTCGCTTGGCAAGCGAAACAGTTTGCCGAGAAGTGTGAGGATCAGAGATTCCCCATCGGGGGAAACAACCACATGAGGAGCCGTGACCTCGGTGGTCTCGAACTCGATGATGCGCAAGTCGTCGTCTTGGGCGGCGGCGGTATTCAGCAGCACCAATGTCGCAAGACCGAGTGCGAACCAGACGGGGCGCGGGTGGAGCATGGTGGCCTCTCCCTAGATTTCCGATTCCCACAGTCTAATTGCTCGCACGCACGATGTCCGCTTTGGGTCATTAGCGGACCTTTTCACCACTTCTAGCCTAACGTCCGCTTTTGAGCGTAAAGCGGACGTTCGATCACCCCGAAATTCAGCAAAATGACAGTCCGCTAACGGCTTATTCTGTTGAAAAACTCGGGGCGAGCGAACATAAAAAGGCGCCACGAAGCACCATCACTGCGTTCAATACCAACGATACTTCCCGGGACAAACTCCACCAGTTGCCGATCGGGCGCGCC
>JAPULJ010000452.1 GCA_027295145.1 Alphaproteobacteria bacterium
CCACTTCCTTTAGAGCGGCTATGGACCTTGCCGCCAAATACGCCCGCGAGCAGAACGTCCCTGTGATCCTAGTGAATAAGGATGGACTGAGCTCGGATGCTGAGAAGCAACAAACCGACACGGTTGTCTTGCAAAAAAAGCCCTAATCATCGTCTTTCCGAATCCGCGAGTGTCTGCTTCTGGCCGAAAGCAGCCGGCCAGGTGTTAGAGTAACGAACGGCTGCTTGTGACCCAAAGCGGTCGGTCGCCACACCTCTGTCCTGAGTTGATTCTTTATGCTCGATCATGTCGATTTTGGTACAACCAACTATGAGATGAGCCGCGAATTCTACGTTACGTGCCTCGCTCCGCTGGGCATTGAACTCGTAATGGAGATAACGCGACATACTGGGCTTGCGGGGGCGGGGTTTGGTCGCAATTCAGAGCCGCAGTTTTGGATAAGCGAAGGTTCGGCTATTGAAGGGCGTTTGCACATCGCGTTTGAGGCTAAGACAAGAAACGAGGTCGATGCTTTCTATCGAGCCTCTCTGGAAGCCGGCGGGAAGAGTAAAGGTGAGCCGGGTCTACGTCCTCGATACGGAGCAGATTACTACGCGGCATTTGTTTTCGATCCCGACGGGCATACCATTGAAGCGATTTGTCGCGGTGGTGAGTGACCGCTATTGGCCGAAAGCAGCCCTTCATTTTCGTGGTTTTCTAGCATTCTGAATGACCGCTTTCGGCAAAAGCGGTCATTCAGCCTGAGGCTTGTGAAATCGGGTTGACGAACGACCGCTTTACCCCCGGAACCGGACATTCGTCTAAACTTGGCCTGAGGGGCCGCTAATGACCCAAGGCGGACATGATAGAGACTGCCAAATTTCGAGACTGGCTCGCGTTTGAGCGCGCCTCCGTCGGACAAAAACTAGAAAAACGGCTTAAATCGGGCCATTCTTGAGAAGGTGGTTAAGAATAATCTGGTAGCGATAATGGGGGTGACATGCCGCTCATCCGGGAACTCAAGCGCCGCAACGTCTTCAGAGTCGGCATCGCCTATTTGATCATCGCCTGGTTGCTGCTGCAGATATCCGACACGTTGGCCCCGGCACTGCATCTGCCCGATTGGTTCCAGTCCGGTGTGGCCTTGCTGCTAATCCTCGGTTTACCTCTGGCGTTGTTTTTCGCGTGGGCATTCGAACTTACTCCGGACGGCATTAAACTCGAAAAAGATGTCGACCGTTCTGAGTCGGTATCCCAATTCACGGGCCGCAAGCTCGATTTTGCCATCATTGGATTGATGACCGTGGCCATCCTCTTTCTTGTTGTGGACAACTATGTGCTTGAGAAAGCACCGTCAGAGGTTGTTGAGTCGCTTGCTGAGGAATCCACTGCGGCGCGTGTAGGAATTGACAATTCTATCGCAGTGTTGCCGTTCGAGAACCTTAGCCCCGACCCCGCAAACGAATACTTCAGCGACGGGATGACCGAGGAGTTGATCAGCAAGTTGTCCCGCGTCCAAGACCTGAAGGTCACTGCCCGCACCTCGGTGGCCCGCTTCAAGGGCACGGACAAAGACATCAGGGAGATCGGCGAAGAGCTCGGTGTGCGCTACGTGCTCGAAGGCAGCGTACGCAAGGCCGGCGATCGCGTCCGCATCGTCGCGCAATTGATCAATGCTTCGACCGGCTTTCACGTCTGGTCGGATGATTTCGACGGGGGGCTTAAGGATGTCTTCGCCGTGCAGGAGGAGACGGCGCTCAAGATTGCGGAAGCGCTCGATCTGGTGTTGAGTCCCATGGAGGAGGCAGCCGTCCGACGTCGTTACACTAATAACCCGGACGCGTACGACGCGTACCTGCAGGGATGGATATTGATCGAAACCTTCAACCAAGGGGTCGATGTTTCCGCGAAACTCGATGCAGCGCGGCAGCACTTCGATCGGGCTCTGGCACTCGACTCTGCCTATGCGTTGGCGTTCGCGGGGTTGGCGTTCGTCGAGACCATGTACTTCTGGATCGGCGAGGGGAATCTCGATAATCTCGCGCGCGCAGAGCAACATGCCGGCCGGGCTCTCGCTTTGGACCCGGGACTCTCCGAAGCACACACGGCGTTGGGAGACATCTACGCGTTTCGCGGAGAGTGGGCAGCAGCAATCGCCGCCTACCACGATGCGATCCGCCTGGACCCACAAAACGCCTTCGCCTGGGAGGAACTGGCCTGGGCGCTCACCAGGAAAGATCCACCCGAGCCGGTGGAGGCGGAGCAGGCGGCACGGGAAGCCCTCCGCCTCGCGCCCACCTTTTTGTACAACTACTACCAGCTCGGCCGGGCTCTGGAGATGCAGGGGCGGTATGGAGAAGCCGCCGCCGCCTTGGAGCAGGCGTTGCGGATCAACCCAGTTTTCCTGGACGGCTTAAACTTGCTTGGCCATGTCTATCTCGCGCAGGGTAAATACGGCGAGGCACTGGCCCGGTTCGAGGCGCTGCGAGAGATACGGGAAAGCCCGGAGTTGCTCAGCGACATCGCCGCCGCTTACGCAGGCCTCGGCGACAGAGAGAAGGCCCTCGCGGCATTGGACGACGCCCTGGCCAACGGTTATCGCGATTTCGACTCGATCGGCACAAATTCTCATTTTGCGGCGCTGCGCAGCGACGCACGCTTCCAAGCGCTGCTCGCCAAGTATGAGAACTAACTGCGGCGCAATCAGTCGCACCGTGTAGCCTCGAGACTGAAGCTCGCGCGCCCAGTGATGCGCGCCGGTGCAGGCTTCCATACCAATCTCACAGTCCGGCTCCGCCTTGTCCAACAACGCCTGCAACCACTGACCGCGTCGCAAGCGCCGCTTCCAGACCGTCTTGCCATGACGATCAACACCGTGTAACTGATAAACGTTCTTTGCCAAATCCACACCAACGCGACTAAGCTTCATAACGGACTCCTTCTCTTCTATGTAACTTGAGCAAAATCACTCACGTTTGGCACTTAGACGCCGGATTAGGGAGGAGGAGTCCATCCCATTGCTTGTAGCCGAAAGCGGCCCCTCAAAATCGACCAAATCCCATCGTCCGTTGGAAGTTCCTGGTTGGTTTTGTGATTGGCCGACGCATGCTTCTCCAAAGGGCCGAGGAGTACCTGGTTGGACGCTCGTGGAGTTTAGTATCACGATCAGTCTGATGACGTAGCGAAAACGCAGCGATTTTCTTCTGAACCAGCGCGTCCAGCGTAAAAGGCACCGAAAGTGTGTGCCACGTCCCAGATTACGTCCACTTAAGTGTTCTAAGCTACGGGAACTTAAGGCAAAAGGACGTATCTCGGTCAGGTGTTCTCATGCGAATTAAAATAGCCGTTTTTACTTCAGTTCTGGTGTGTGGCTTCGCGGTTTCCGCGTCGGGCGCGGTGGACGAACGTTCTGAAACGTCGTCAATGTCCCAGGATGGGCTGCAGATCGAAATTCAGTCACCGTCCGACCAATTCGTCGCCGCCAATGGAGAAAGAACCATCGAAGTGGAGGGCGTGGCGTCAAGGATCGGTGGTGTACGTTACCTCGACATGATCTTTGTCATGGACACGTCGGGGAGTCTTCGCAAGACGGATCCGAAGGACTTTCGCTCGTTGGGTGCCATCGGCCTGGTCGAAAGCCTTTCGCCCAGAAGCGATATCAAGATTGGTGTCGTGAGCTTCGATGGCAACGGTACACTCGCCCAACCGATGACGTCGGACCGCGGGCAGGTTGCTCAGGCATTGCGGACTCTGCGACGATCCGGCAGCACGAATCTTGGCGCCGGCATTCTAACGGCGCTTCAGGAGCTTGAAGAGCACGGGCGACCTGGCTCATCTCGCGTGATCATGCTCTTTACCGACGGCCAGTCGAATAGAAAGAAAGCGCACCTCGCCGCGGTGAAGGCGCAATCGCAGGGCGTCACGGTGCAAACACTGTTGCTCGGGAAGAATAGGACGGGGAGCGAGATTCTCGGCGAAATCGCCTGGGCAACCGGTGGCACCTTGGTCCGCGTAGAGGACCCGGCAATGCTGCCCGAAGCCTTCCTGAATCTTAAAACGACGGGCGTGGAAAGCGTCACACTGAGCGCAAATGGTTCGGCGCCGGTTCCCGCACGCCTGGCAGGTGGCACATTCATCGGCACGCTGCCGCTCCAGGAGGGCGAGAATCGCATCGTCGCGTTCGCCACCAGCATCGATGGCCAGACGCGGGAATCTGTCGTAACAGTGACAGTTCGTGATGCGAGCTGTGCGGCCCTGGAGGTCGCAGCCATGAAAGCGGGACGACCGGTCCTGTCCCTGAACACCAAGGCGGTTGAAATCGTCGTTGATGCATCGAGGAGCATGTGGGGCCGAATCGATGGCCAACCCAAGATGGTGGTTGCCAAGAATATTCTGGAGGATGTTTCCTATTGGTTCCCTGAGGACCTGGACCTGGCACTCCGCGCTTACGGCAGCACCAGCCCGAGCGACATTAACGACTGTGCCGATTCGACGCTGCTCGTCCCGTTCGGCGACGATAACCGCGAGTCGATCCGCAGGGCGATCGCCGGCTTACGGCCGACGGGGCAGACGCCCATCGCGTATGCACTGAATCAGGCGAGCAGAGATTTCAGCTCGCTGTGGGACGATCGTGCACTGGTGCTGGTCACCGATGGCATTGAAAGCTGCGGCGGGGACCCGGTCCGGGCCGCGCGCGAGCTTCGCGAGCAGGGCATCACTGTTCACTTGATCGGTTTCGGGCTTGGCGATGCCGCCGATGAAGATACGGCGAGCCTGCAAGCAGTTGCCAATGCATCGGGTGGTCGTTACGTCACCGCAGGTAGTGCCGCAGAACTGCAAGAGGCATTGGTGCAAACCGTTGCTACGTCCTATAGCGTATACAAAGGCAGCATCAAAGTTGCGAGCAGCTCGCTCGCTTCAAACAAACCTCTGTATTTGCCCGAGGGCGACTATCGGGTGGAACTCCACGGTTCATCGCCGCAGAGTGTGCGGGTAAGCCTGGCCCCAAGGGATCGTGTGACGCTGACGCTGCAAAAGGAAAGAGACTTCGTGTCTCACTTTGAGCGCCGCGATCGCATTGAGTACCGATCCTGCGAGGATGTCGCCGCGTATATCGAGCGCTTAGAGGCCAGGCAGGGAACGCTGGAGCCTTACCAGACTGCGACGAACTGACCGCGTTCAGCCGATTTTCATCAGTCAGTCGCTGTATTCAATAAATCGACGCCGGCATCTGTGATGCGTTGGTTAAGCGCCGGCATATCGTTGCGCCATATTTCTTCGAGCACTGCCAATTGCACTTCGATGGCCTCACTGAGTTCCTGCTTGACCGCAAGCGCCTGCGTTGTTGGTGCCGCGTCGCCGATTGCCGTTAGCGACATCACGTCACTCAACTTGTCGTTCAGGCGAATCGGAAAGTTGAGCGGGTCCTGCCGGCTTTCATTCTGTGTTTGATAAAGTGCTTGCTCAATCGGGTCGAGCTTCTCCATCAATTCGGTAATGGATGCTGCCAAGTCCTCGGAAATGGCCTCGTCCGTTTCGGCCCGGCCACTGAGCGACGTAAGTTGGGCACGAAGCTGACGAATCCTCACGATCTCCTTGTGAGTTCGCGTTAACAGGTCCCGACTTTCTTTTACGTAAGCAAACTGGGCCGCGAAATCCGCAGCCGTCGCCTTGGAGCGAGGGTCGGCCAGGACCTCGAAGGCGACCTCCTGACGGTTCTCGCCAACGCTGAGTCGTGCGCGATAAGAACCGGGCACGGCCGTCGGACCTGTATCCATGTCGCCCCATAAAATCAGGCCTTCAAAACGCTCTATGCCCGGATAGGTGAGATCCCAGTTGTGGCGATTGAGACCGGGTTCTGCTGTTAGCACGCGGGGATCGGGCGCGCCGTTGGGGTCCGGTTCGTCGTCGTCTTCGTCGTCGTCTTTTTTCTCCGGTTCCCGACTCCAGGTCCAGATTGGCTCGGCACTGTCGTCATCGGAATCAAAAACGGCCAATGTGATTTCAGTATCCGCGGCAACGTCGTCGCCAATTTCGTAGAAAAATGTGACCCCGTTGTAGGAATTGGTGCCCGCATTGCCAGGTTCGTCGCCACGGCTACCCGCAATGTATCGATACGCATCGCGTGGCGTGTAAAGAGAGGATGTCTTCGTGCCGCCGTCGTCGAGTTGGTGCAAAACGCTCAGGTCATCGAGAATCCAGTACCCGCGGCCCTGCGTTGCGGCGACCAGGTCCTTTTCTTTAACGGCAAGATCCGTGATCGGAACAATCGGCAGGTTCAGTTGCAGCGTGTTCCAGGATTTGCCGTCATCGCTTGAGTAGTAGATACCGCGCTCAGTACCGGCGTAGAGGAGGCCGGGCCTGTCGGGGTCGGCGCGCAGAACACGCGTGAAGTGATCGGTCGGAATACCGCCCGTGATCTTCGTCCAGCTCTTGCCCCAGTTGCTTGTCTTGTAGAGGTAAGGGCGAAAGTCGTCCGACTTGTAACGAGTTGCCGCCAGGTACGCGCCGCCCGGCTCAAACGGGTGCGCCTCGAGCGTGTTGATCTGTGTCCACTCGGGCAGGCCGCGCGGTGTCACATTCGTCCAGTTCTCGCCACCGTCTCTCGTGACATGCACAAGACCGTCATCCGACCCGGCCCAGATCACGCCTGCCTGCTGGCGAGATTGGGCGAGCGCGAAGATGGTCCCGTAGTACTCGACGCTCGTATTGTCTTTGGTAATGGGGCCGCCTGAAGGACCCATGCGAGATTTGTCATTGCGTGTCAGGTCGGGGCTGATGGCTTGCCAGCTTTGCCCCATGTCGTCGCTTTGAAACAGTACGTTTGCGGCAGCGTAAATCTTGTCGGGATTGTGGATCGAAAACTCAAGCGGAAAATTCCATTGGAAACGGTATTTCAGTTCCGCTGCCCCCCAGCCCATCGGGTTGTCGGGCCAGACGTTGATTGCTCGTGCGTCGGATGTTCGATGATCGACCAGAATCAGGAAGCCATCGTAGGATCCGCCGATAACAATATCCGGATCGTCCGGCTTGGCGTTGATGTGGCCGCTTTCACCGCCGGCCGTTGGCTCCCAGTCCCGCACACTGATTGAGGAGCCTCCCTCGGAGCGTGAACGGATTCGTATCGCAGAATTGTCCTGTTGCCCGCCGAGCAGGCGATACGGAAACGCGTTGTCGGTTGAAACGCGATACATCTGTGCGGTCGGTTGATTGGACTGGGTTGACCAGTTCTCTCCCCGATCGAAGGAGACATTCGCACCGCCGTCATTCGCCTCAATCATGCGCAGCGGATTTGCCGGGTCAATCCACAGGTCGTGATTATCACCATGTGGTGTGTCGATCTCACTGAATGACTTGCCGCCGTCTTTGGAATGGTGAAAGCGAACATTCAATACATAAACGGATTCCTGGTCCGCCGGGTCGGCATAAAGTCGCGTGTAGTACCAGGCGCGCTGGCGCAGATTGCGGTCCTCATTCACTTTTTCCCAGGTCTTGCCCGCATCGCGTGAGCGAAACAGCCCGCCTTTTTCTGCCTCGATCATCGCGTAAAGGTTTTGGTTGTTCGTCGGCGATACCGTAACGCCTACGATGCCGATGGTGCCGGTCGGCAGGCCCTCGTTTGTCGTCAGGTTTTGCCATGTAGTCCCGCCGTCAACACTTTTGTACAGGCCAGATCCTTCGCCACCGCTTTCCAGGCTGTAGGGTGTCCGACGTACGCGCCACATTCCGGCGTAGAGAATCCTGGGATTCGTCGGGTCCATGACCAGATCAACGGCGCCGGTATCTTCGTTGACAAACAGCACGCGTTGCCACGATTCGCCGCCGTCCTGAGTCCGAAAAATACCGCGTTGTTCGTTGGGGCCGAAGAGGTGGCCCATCACAGCGGCGTAAGCGACATCCGGATTCTTGGGGTGAATGCGGACACGCGCGATGTGTTGTGCATCGTCAAGGCCGGCCCGGGCCCAGGTATCGCCGGCATCCGTGGATTTCCATAGGCCGTCACCGGGAGAGACATTCCCACGAACGGTCTTCTCCCCTGTACCCACGTAAATGACGTTGGGGTCCCATTCCGAGACCGCGACCGCTCCGATTGAACCGCCGAAATAACCGTCGGAGACGTTCTTCCAGGATTGCCCGGCATCGAGGGTCTTCCAAACGCCGCCACCCGTCGCGCCCATGTAGTAGGTCTGTTCAATACCGGGAATGCCGGTGACAGCCGCCGAACGGCCACCCCGATAGGGCCCGACTTCACGCCATTCGAGCGCTCGTATTTCCTTTGGAAAGGACTCCGGATCGACGTCAGCCAGAACCGGCAAGGCGAGAAGTGTTAAGACAACTACGGCGGCAAAACGAGCGATTAAATGCATGTCTTTGATCCCTATTGTTATTTTTATCGAATCCGCGCCACGGAAGCAGGTTCAGAGTGCGTGCCTCAAGTATCGCGTAGACGGTGAAACCAATCTAGTCTGCACTAGCGTTTCTGTTTCATGTACTGACACGCGGATTCCTGGTCCAGCGCGACGACGCCCTTTTTGCTTAATCCCGAGTCGCGGAAATGTGCTTTCCGGGCTTGCGTTATACCGAACTAGTGTTATACTCCACTACAACACCAATTAACCTATCAAGCCGCTCATAGAGGAGCATCAACATGAATTATTTGCGACTGGGGCTCGCCCTGACAATCCTCGCCGCCGGTGCCGGAAACGTACAATCGGCGCCATTACATGCACCTCAGGCCGACGTTGTGGGCCACCTGGCGGCTGCTTTTGCCACACAGGATCCCGCACGGATTACCCATGCCTATCGTGCAATGGGCGATTACGCGTTGCCGGCGGCGGATCTCGTGGAATCGACGATTAATGCTATGGGTTACGATCTTCTCGAGAATGGCGAGATCGACGCGGCCATCAAGGTTTTCGACCTGAACGCCCAAACATTCCCATTATCTGCCAACACATGGGATTCCCTCGCTGAGGCCGTCATGACCAAGGGCGCCTATGAGTCGGCCATCCGCTACTATCGGGTTTCGCTCAAACTGGACCCCGAAAGTAACAATGCCGCGCAAATGATTGAGCGGATGACGGCCGAGCAGCAATTTAGCTACGCGAGCGGCAATAAGAGCTGAGCCGTAGCTGCTGGTCCGCACCGATGACGCCGCTTTTTGCGGCGTTTTTTTCCGACGAGCGTCCGGAAATAGCCGCAAGCGGCCAGTTACTCGGTCACAGGACAGGGTCACCCATAGTCCCAACAGCCAGTACGGTTTTGGCTGACTTGACCGACAATCTCGTCAATGACGTTCATGAATGATTCTCGATAAAACCAAGCTCCCATCATCTGCCGATTCAGTGGAAGCTCGAACTTGCATTTCAGCTCTGCGACATTTCTTTGCCAGTGTTCCTCGCTAAGAAAACCCATTTCATATTGTTGATGATTATTCTCAAACGATGTCATATCGGCACCGAGGAAGTATTCCCACGCTACTGCTTCTTGCATGGTTAGCTCGTCGGACTTGTTCGCGTAGATCTTTGCACTCGCAGAGAGAAATTCGGGAGAGCCTATGGCGGCTACGAGTGATTCTACCGTCGCGGCACTTCTGGCCTGGTAGGTGCTGGACAACGCGATTTGCTGCGTCTGCTTCATTTGCAGCCCGACGAAAATGAGAGATGCAATTACGCCGAACATGCCGACAACCTGTAACCACTCATTGATCTTGGATGTATCTACTATCTGCTGTCTCCTGTTGTGTCAGCCAAGAATAGTCATCTAATCAGGGTTATGTCTGCTTATGGCCGAAAGCGGCCCCTCAAAATCGACCAAATCCCGTCTTCCGAACGTCCGCTATTGAGAAAAGCGGACATTACGCTACTGATTCCGTAGCAGGCCTTAGAACAGCAGCATTTTGGAAGTCTGAATGTCCGCTTTACCC
>JAPULJ010000453.1 GCA_027295145.1 Alphaproteobacteria bacterium
AGCAGATAGAGCAGCGGGATGCTGTCCCACATCTCGATGAAACGCTGGAAGTAGAGGTCGACGCGGCCGCCGAAATAGCCCTGTACCGCGCCGGCGGCGACGCCGACGATGCTGCTGAACAGGGTCAGGACGAGCCCGAACAGAACCGAGATTCTAAAGCCGTAGATCAGCCTCGCGGTGAGGTCGCGGCCCTGATCGTCGGTGCCGATCCAGTTCTGAGCGCTCGGCGCGGAGGGGGCGGGGGTCGGCATGTCTTGAACTTGTGTATCGTGTTTGAACGGGATGATCGGCCAGACGATCCAGCCGTCCTTCTTCTTGATCTGCTCGATCAGGAATTTGTCGGTGTAGTCGGCGCCGGTCTCGAATTCGCCGCCGAAGGTGGTCTCGGCATAGTCCTTGAGCACCGGTGAGTAGAGCCCGCCATCGTACCAAACGATCAGCGGACGATCGTTGGCGATGAACTCAGCGAAGAGGCTCAGGAAAAAGAGCGTGAGAAAGATCCACAGCGACCAGAAGCCACGCCGATTGGCGCGGAAGTTGGCCAGCCGCCGCGCGGTGATCGGCGTGATGTGCCAGAACAGGAATTTATTTTCACCGGCAGCCGCCATTGCCTCAGACCTCCCGTGTTTCGAAGTCGATGCGGGGGTCGACGAACACGTAAGTCAAATCGGTGATCAGCTTGATCAGAAGGCTGAGCAGCGAGAACACGTAAAGGGTGGCGAAGACGATCGGGTAGTCGCGGTTGAACACCGCCTCGAAGCCGAGAAGGCCGAGCCCGTCGAGCGAGAATATGACCTCGATCAGCAGCGAGCCGGCGAAGAAAATGCCGACGAAGGCGGCCGGAAAGCCGGCGATCACGATCAGCATGGCGTTGCGGAAGACGTGGCCGTAGAGGACACGATTGTGGGGCAGCCCCTTGGCCCGCGCGGTCAGCACATATTGTTTGTTGATCTCGTCGAGGAAGGAATTCTTGGTCAGCATCGTCAGGCTGGCGAAGCCGCCGATGACCATGGCGGTGATCGGCAGGACCATGTGCCAGAAATAGTCAGCCGCAAGAGCGGGGTAGGACAATTCACGCCAGTTGTCGGAGACCAGACCGCGTAATGGGAACCAGTCGAGATAGCGCCCGCCGGCGAAGAAAACCACCAGCAGGATGGCGAATAAAAATCCCGGAATGGCATTGCCCATGATGATGACGCCGCTGGTCCAGCCATCGAAGCGCGAGCCGTCGCGCGTCGCCTTGGCGATCCCCAAGGGGATGCAGATGAGATAGATGATCAACGTCGTCCACAGGCCGAGCGAGATCGACACCGGCATCGCCTCGACCACCAGCTCCATCACCGGCCGGCCCTTGAAGAAGCTATTGCCGAAATCGAAGGTAACGTAGTTCCCCAGCATGTTGAGGAAGCGCACATGGGCGGGCTTATCGAAGCCGAATTGTTTCTTCAGGCGCTCGATCAGCTTGGGGTCGATGCCCCGGCCGCCGCGGCTCTTGCCTTCGCCGGCTTGCTGTCCGGTGCTGCGCTGCCCACGCAACTCCGCCCCACCACCGCCGGCGCCGACCCGCTCGGCAGCGCTGCCGCTGCGGCCGCGCAGCTCGGCGACGATGCGTTCGACCGGCCCGCCGGGGGCCGCCTGGATCAGTGCGAAGTTGATGACCATGATGCCGAACAGGGTCGGCAAAATCAGCAGCAGACGGCGGATGATGTAGGCGAACATGGCTCTATGCGGGCTCCACCGTCAGTCGTTTTTCAGCGCATTGCCGAGGGCGGCCTTTTTCTTCTTATCGACCCACCAGCTAAACGTATCCTCGCCCTGAACGGTTTCGATCCCGGGCCGGCCGAATTTGTTCCAGTAGGCGATCCGGTCGGTATTGAGGTGCCATTGGGGGATGACGAAATGGCTCCACAGCAGTACCCGGTCCAGCGCCCGGGTTCGCGCCACCAGGGCCTTGCGGTCGGGGGCCGAAATGACCAGCTCGATCAGCGCGTCGATCGTCTTGTTTTTGATGCCGATATAATTGCGGCTGCCGTTGGTCTCCGCCGCGGCGCTGCTCCACATATTTCGCTGCTCGTTGCCCGGGCTCAGCGCCTGGCCCCAGCCCATCGTCGTCACTTCGAAATCGAACCTCTTCATCCTCTCCTCGTATTGGGCGGGGTCGACAAGGCGGACCTGCGCGGCAATACCGAGCCGGCGCAGGTTCTTGGTGAAGGGTAGGTAGATGCGCTCGAACTCCTGGCTGACCGAGAGGATTTCAAAGCGCATTTCTTCACCTGTCTTGGCGTTGACCAGCTTGCGCTTCTTGACCACCCAGCCCGCCGCCTTGAATAGCCTGAAAGCCTCGCGCAAGCCTTTGCGCAGATCGCCGGGTTTGCCGTAGGCCGGCAGGTCGTAGACTTTCGTGAACACTTCGTCTGGGATGCGGCCGCGGAAGCGTTCGAGAATTTTCAGTTCCTCACCCTTGGGCAGCCCACGTGCCGCTAGTTCCGAGTTTTCGAAGAAACTCTTGGTCCGCGAATACTGGCCAAAGAACAGCGTCTTGTTGGTGTAGGCGAAATCGAAGGCATAGCCGATCGCCCGGCGCACGCGCGGATCTTTGAATCTGGAATCTCGGTTGTTGAGAACGAAGGCCTGCATGCCGGCGCTGCGTCCGTGCTTGGCGTTGAGCAGGATCAGTTTGCCTTCCTTTTGGGCCGGGATGTCGTAGGCCGTCGCCCAGGCCTTAGCCTGGTTCTCTCGGCGCAGATCGAAGCGACCCGATTTGAGCGCCTCGCGCAGCACCGTGATGTCGCGGAAATAGTCGATGCGGATGCGGTCGAAATTAAAGCGCCCGACATTCACGGGAAGATCCTTGGCCCAGTAATCTTTCACTCGGCTGTAGGTGATGCGCCGGCCCGCCTCGAATTTGGCGATTTTGTAGGGGCCACTGCCGAGTGGTGGTTTCAGGGTCGGCGTATTGAAGTCGCGCTTCTCCCAATAGTGCTTGGGCAGCACCTGTAATTGCGAGACGATCAGCGGTAGTTCGCGGTTTTCGCCAGGTTTGAATGTGAACTTCACGCGGGTTTGCGTCAGCTTCTCGACCTTGATGACGGCCGAATAGTAGTAAGCGTATTGGGGCAGTCCCTTTTTGATCAGAAGGTTGAAAGTGAAGACCACGTCGTCGGCGGTGATCGGCTTGCCGTCGTGAAAGCGGGCGGTCTTTCGCAGATTGAAGATGATCCAGGATCTGTCCTTGGGCATCTCCATCGATTCGGCGAGCAGGCCATAAAGCGTAAATGGCTCGTCCGCCGAGCTCACCGCCAGCGTATCGTAGAGCAGCCCGAGCGATGAGGCCGCGGTGCCGCGAATGACGAAACCATTGAATGTGTCGAATGTGCCGCGGGTGCCGAGGCGCAGCGTTCCGCCCTTCGGCGCGGCGGGGTTGACGTATGCGAAGTTCTTGAAGCCGGCTTTGTATTTCGGGCTCCCATGCATCGCCAACCCGTGGACCGGCGCCGGCTTCTCGGCCTTGGCCGGACCCGCGGTCGTTAGTCCGGCGCTGGCGAGAAAGAGGCCCGCAAGAGCGCCAAAAACGATTGTCCGTCTTGTCATGTGCATCTGTGTCACCGTCTCTCTAAAGCCGCCGCCCGATCTCGCTCTAGCGACTGTAATGCCAATTGCGCCGGCGGAGAAGAACCGAGACGCATGTCATGTCCGAAGACTGGAGCCACAGAATGTGGCGATCGTCAGGCTTCCAAGGACGCTTACACAAAGACCGTAAACTCGGTACGGCGGCCTAAATAGATGTAAAGGAATATTAAAACCAATTATCGAAGGTTTAAAACCAATTATCGAAGGTGTTGCGATTATGTCACCTCAGAAACACTAGATGTGGTAAAATCGCGAACTTAATACGCGTGAGCTCCTGCAATTGGGGCCAATCGGGCACCAGCCATGGTGGCTTGTTCGTCCGTGCAAATTGGGGCGACATTGTAGTCTAAGGAGGGGAGAGAACCATGAATGCCAGTATGGTTCGCTTTGGCGGCATCGCCGTCTTCGCAGGGATTGCATTAGGCATCATCCTTCCGTTTCTTCTTGCCGGAAGCGGTGTTGGCCGTTTCATCTTGAGCCTAATCCAGACGGCGATCATCCTGTTCGTTCTCTGGACGACGAAAGGGTTCATGAATGCAAAGGGCTACAAGAAAGCCGACATCCCGTTGCTGATCGTGATGGCAGTGACGTTGCTGCTTTTTGTCGTCGGTTTGATATTCAGCACGCAGGCCGGGCTCGGTACTATCATGAGCGGGCGCATGGCCGCCGCTGGCTTGATCGGAATTGTGATCCTGATAGTCTCGCTACTCATGCTCGGCTCATGGCTCTGGTTTGCATTTCTAGCGATCGGATTCGGTAAATCGGGTGGCGGAATTTGGAAAGCGATCGGAATCCTCTACCTCGTTGCGTTCGGCTTGTTCCTCGTGATCGCGATTATCGGAGCGCTCGCCGGAGGTTCGGGATCGGCAGCGGCTATGGGCGGCGCTGCAATTGGTGGGGGAATCCTCGCCTTAATTGGACTGCTCGTATTTCTTGGCGCCGTGATCTGTCACGGTATCGGCCTTATCTTGGGTGCCGGCAAGATGGGCACCTGACAACATTCGGGCCTTAGCTCGAAATGTTAAGCCCCCGGAGCGTCGGGCGCTTCGGGGGTTTTCGCAATGTCCGGCCCGGACGTGCCACGGCGCAGGTTGCCGCCCGCCCGGCGGTCGATGATTGGAGATATCTCCGCGCCCTTGCCCCCGCTGGAATATTGTGTGGATGGTGCCAAGATGAGGGCTGGGGCATAAGGACGGGGACATGACTGCAGGCATGGTTCGCTGGGGCGGGATCGCGGTGTTCATCGGGGTCGCTCTCGTCGTTCTATTTCCCTTCGTCATGATCGCGTTCGTGGGTTTGCAGGGGCTGCAGGCCGGCGCGGGAGGCGTGGCAGCAGCCTCCGTCGCAGCAAGGACCATTTCAGCGGTTGTGAACATCGTCATGTTGGCGATCATGGTCTACGTCTTTTTCGCGACAAAGAGTTATTTTAACGCCCTGTCGTACCGCCGCGCCAACATACCGATCTACATCATCATCGGCGTTCAACTCGTCTCGGCGGTGCTCGGATTGACCATGAATACCGGCGCCGGCATGGCCAGTCTTATCCAAACCGGCAACACGAAGGCCCTGGGAATTGTCGTCTTCATTTTCTTGATTACAGTACTGGTGTTCTTCGTTGCTTTGTTGATATTCGCAATATTCAGCATCGGTTTCGGGAATGTTGGCGGCGGTGTTTGGAAGGCGGTCGGGATCCTTTATCTGATCGGACTGATCGGCATTATCGTTGGTGTCCTCGTGATCGGCATAAGCGTGGCCGCCGCCGGTGGCGGCGGTGGCCTGCGCGCCGTCCCCTCCGGCGCCGCCATCGGGGGGATTGTGCTGGTCGTGGTCGCGGTCCTCTGCTACGCGGGCGCCATTATCTGTCACGGGATCGGTTTGGTCCTGGGCGCCGGACGAATGGAGCGCATAGTTAACCCGGTCGACGTTTTCTGAGCACACACAAATTTGTAAAATCGAAGTGGTCGCTCAGCTTCCCGGTGCCGCCAGCACTTCAAGCGCCGCGGCGTGGCAGCGCGCGTCGCCGGCGGCGGCGACATGGCCGTCGGAATCGAGCCGTAACGGCGCGCCCCGCCAGTCGGTGATGGTGCCACCGGCGCCTTCAATCACAGGCGCCAGCGCGCAATAATCCCACGCATTCAACCCGGCCTCGATCACCAGATCGGTGAAGCCGCTGGCCAGCATGGCGTAACCGTAGCAGTCGGGGATGTTGCGGAATCGGGCGGCCGCGCCGCGCACGCGATCGAAGGCGTCGAGATCGCCTGGGCCGCTCAAATATTCGACCCCTGTCGTCGAGAGGCTCGCATGCGCCAGATCCGTACAGGCGCGGGTCCGCGCATTCGTACCGTTCAGGGTCGTCGGGCGGCCGGCTACCCCCAGCCAACGCTCGCCAAGGATCGGCTGGTCGATGATCCCCAGAATAGGTATCCCTTCTCGTACCAGCGCGATGAGGGTGCCGAACAGGGGTACGCCGCTCAGAAATCCCTTGGTCCCGTCGATCGGATCGAGCACCCAGATATGCTCGGCGCCCAGCCGGGTCGGCGCCTGCTCCTCGCCGAGTATCCCGTGGTTCGGATATTCCGCCTCGATCAGCGTCCGCATCACCGCTTCGGCCTCGCGATCGGCAATCGTCACCGGGGTATCGTTGGATTTGGTTTCGACCGAAACCGCCGTGCGAAAGTAGCGCCGGGCCACCGCTCCGGCTTCATCGGCCAGGCGGAGCGCGAAGGCCACTGCCGCATCCAGCTCATTGTCGCTCATTCCGGCTCCATCAAGTCACCAGCGTCACGCTAGCAGGACGCCACTTACCGGCCATTATTTGCCGGCCAGGGTCTTGAGGTAGGCGATGATGTCCGCCCGCTGGGCCGGCTTTTTGATTTTGATGACCATGTTGGTGCCCTTGACGAACTTGCCGGGGTTGGTGAGGAAGATATCGATCTCCTCCGGGCTCCAGTTCCCGCCCTTGGCTTTCATCGCCTTTGAGTACCGATAGCCCTCATGGCTGGCGCGCTCGCGTCCGACGACGCCGTATAGGTTGGGGCCGATCTTGTTCGGCCCTCCGGCTTTCAGGGAATGGCAGACCTTGCACTTTTTCGCCGCCAGCTTGGCCCCGCGCGCGACATCGCCGGCGGTCAAGGGCACTGCGTCCAACTTTGCCGTTTTCTTCGGTGCTTCGGCAGGTTTTTTCTCGGCCTTGGTTTTCTTGATCGCCTCGGCCTTCTTCTCCTTATCGCCGCCGCTCGATGCCGGTACCGGCTGGGGCAGCGGCACCGGGCTGTCCGACAAAGTGCCCAGATAGAGCAACAGGTTCGCGCGAGCCTTGGGATTGCCGATGCGGAACGACATTTTGGTGCCCTTTACGAAGGCGGTCGGCTTTTTGAGGAACCTGTTGAGGTCGGCGTAGCTCCAGGTGCCGCCTGCGCCCTTCATGCCG
>JAPULJ010000454.1 GCA_027295145.1 Alphaproteobacteria bacterium
AAAAACTTCAGCTTGTTCTCGATGAATTTGGGCGGGAACATCGTGCCGTCCTTCATGCGGCCAACATCCTTGGCCCGGTCGATGATCCGCAAATGGCCGTCGTCGTCGATGAAGCCCGCGTCGCCGGAACGCACGAAACCGTCGGCCGTCTTGGTCTCTTTGGTCGCCTTGTCGTTCTTGTAGTACTTTTGGAAAACACCGGGGCTGCGGAACAGCAACTCGCCGTTCTTGGTGAATTTGATCTCGACCCCCCCGATGGCGACGCCGACAGTATCCGCGCGTACGTCGCCATCGAACTGGATGGCGACGAGCCCACTTGACTCGGTCTGGCCGTAGAGCTGCTTGAGGTTGATCCCCATCGAGCGGAAGAAGATGAAGATGTCGGGCCCGATGGCCTCGCCGGCGGTGTAGCCCAGCCGCACGCGGCTGAAGCCGAGCGTGTTCTTCAACGGCCCGTAAATCAGAATATTGCCGACCCAGTAATTGGCCCGTTCGATTAAGGAGACCGGCTTGCCGTCGAGGATGCGCAAGCCGACATCGCGCGCCACCTTCATATAATAAGCGAAGAGCTTGCGCTTGAACCAGGCGGCGTCCTCCATGCGGATCATCACCGTGGTCAGCAGGTTCTCGAAGATCGCCGGCGGGGCGAAGAAATAGGCCGGGCCGATCTCGCGCAGATCCTGCAGCACGGTGCCGGCGCTCTCCGGGCAATTGACGCAGAAGCCGGCGATATGCGCTTGGGATGTCGCGAATATGGCGTCGCCGACCCAGGCCATCGGCAGGTAGGCGAGGATCTCGTCCTTGTCGGTGATCCCCTCGAACTCGGCAGCGGCGCGAGCCATGATGATCATATTGTCGAAGCTCAACACCACGCCCTTGGGCACGCCGGTGGTCCCGGAGGTGTAGTTGATGCAAGCAATATCCGAGCCTTTGCCTTTGGCCACTTCCTCGTCGTAGAAGCCGGGGTTCTTGTCCATGAACTCCCGGCCCCGCCGCTTGATCTCGTCGAGGCTGTAGAGCCAGGGCTGCTCATAATGGAGCATGCCGCGCGGATCGCCGAATATGACTTTCTCGAGCTTGGGGCACTGCGCCTTCATCTCGATCATCTTGTCGACTTGTTCCTGGTCCTCTGCGACGACGAAGCGGATATCGGCATGGTCGAGTACAAACCGCATCTCCTCGGTCGCCGAATCCTGGTAGACCGGCACCGGAACGGCGCCGAGGACCTGGGCGGCGGTAGTCGACCAGTAGAGGTAGGGGCGATTGTCGCCGACGATCGAAAGCTTGTCGCCGCGCTTGAGGCCAAGGTCGGCGAGGCCGCAGGCAATCTCGCGCACGTTCTGGCGTACTTCGGCCCAAGTATATTCCTGCCAGATCCCATACCATTTGACCCGGCTCGCCGGCCGCGTGCCGAGGTATTCGGCGTTGTAATCGAGCAATTTGGGAATGGTATCGCAGGTCTTGGGTGCCGGCATCGCCTTTAAGTCCTCCTCGTAAGCATTCCTCGCCCGTTCATGTACGGGCCAGTCAAAATACGGGAAGCACTTGTGCGATCCGCATTGACGGAGCGCGCTACACATTCGTGCGCGCGCTCACCCGCCTCCCGGGCCGCGACGCTCTGCGAACGATATACCTCCCGCGCCCTTGCTTTGGTTTTTTTCTTGTTGACGCAAAGGTCAGCTTAGCTAGACAAATCGGCAGGGCGGGTCAAGAACCCTATGTACACAATAATTTGTGTGCCGGCAGAGTGGGGGTGTTAAAGCGATAGCACGACCTTACAGAACGTTCAATCTTGCGTTGTCCCCGGCGGTGCATATCGGACGAGGCCGTCGGCGCCGGTCTCCCGGGTTAGCTTCCCCTGCTTTTCAAGATAAGCCAAGTGGGCCAACGCCTCGCCCATGGCAAACCCCTTCTGGTAAATATCGAAGGCACGCCCGCTGCCGAACAGGACAGGCACGATCTCGGCGGCGGTCATCGGCCGCACCAATGCTGTGAGGATTTCGTCGAGCCGCTCGCGGTGGTGCCGTGCCAACTGGTCGATCCGGGTGTGCAGACCGCGGTAGGGGACCACGTGCGAGGGCAGAACCAGCGTGTCCTCGGGCAGGCTACGAAAACGCTCGATCGAGGCCAGAAAATCGAGCAGCGGATTGGCTTCGGGCTGGCTGCCGGCGAGGGTCACGTTGGGGCTGATGCGGGGCAGGATCTGATCGCCGGCGATCAGCACGCCGAGCGCCTCGCAGTAAAGCGAGACATGCTCGGGAGCGTGGCCTGTGCTGACCATGATCCGCCATTCGTTGCCGCCGATCTCGACCAGATCGCCCTCGGCCAGGCGATGGAAATCGTGGGGCGCCTCGCTACTTACCGTGCGATAGCCGTTGCCACGCGCCAGCATGGTGTCGGCGTCGGCGTCGGCAAGCCCGTTGGCCCGGTAAAACTCGGCCTGAAATGCCGAGTTTTCACCTTCGTCGTCGAACATCAGCATCTTGTGCATCAGCCATTCGGTTCGGCTGATCCATAAGCGCGCGCCACGTTCGCCGCACAGCCAGCCGGCCGCGCCGACATGGTCGGGATGGAAGTGGGTGACGATGACGCGGGTCACCGGGCGCCCGGCCATCACGCCCTTGAAGAGCTGCCGCCATAGGGCCTTGGTGTCGTCCAGCGCAAAGCCGCTGTCGACGATCGCCCAACCCTCGCCGTCTTCGATCAGCCATAGATTGATATGGTCCAGGGCAGCCGGCAACGGCATGCGCAACCAGTGTACGCCGGACGCAACCTCGATCGTCTCACCCGGCGCCGGCAGCCCGTCGAAGGGAGTATCGAGGGCCTCGAATTCGGCCTGGCGCAGGGCGGCGGCGAGCTGCCTTGCATTCTCTGTTTTCACGTCTATCGCTTCGTTCATTGGGCCACAGCCTGATCGGCAATTCGGCTGATAAACCCGGCTGCCGCCGCCAGTGTCGCTTCTCGCTGCTGGCGCTGCGGCGAGTGTCCGCACTCAGCCAGAAGCACATGCTCGGCCCCGGCGCCGGCATGGCGCTCGATCGCCTCGACCTGCTTCATCGTTCCGTACTCGTCGTCGGCCCCTTGTATGACATAGATGGGACAGCGGATGCGGCGCAGATAATCTTCAATGTTCCAATCCTTGAAGGCGGGTAACAGCCAGGCGAGGTTCCAACCGTAGAACGCGCTGTCGACATTGTCGTGGTGGCGGGCGAGCCGTTGACGAACATCGCCCTCTTCGTAGGCCACGCGGGCCTTG
>JAPULJ010000455.1 GCA_027295145.1 Alphaproteobacteria bacterium
GCCGTCAACCCGGCCGATACCGCTCGACTCGCTCAAATCGGACGGCCAGCGTGAATAATCCGGGCTAGTGAAACGTCGTGCCGTCTTGGTCGATCTTGATCCTCACGGCTTCGCCGATGTGGTCCGTGACCATTATGTTTATCGGCATGACACCCCCCGAAACTTCGGTGTGCTCGGCCAAGAATGTCGCCTCCACCTCCTCATCATTACCCTGTTCAAATCGCACGGTGACGGCGCAGCCATTCAGGCTCACAGCCGCCATGATGAAAGGCAGCTGCATCCCGTGGTCCAAACATTGCTGAAGAGCATCCCCGAGGACTTCAGATAAATCGTTCATCCGTTTGTGTCCTTTTCCCCGGGCAGGACTGTACGCCGAAGTTGCTGAACACATCGTTACGAGCCCCTTCGATAGTGAGCGGCCCGCCTCCCTGACAGGCCGCGACTGTATATCAGCTGAGCGACTTTCTGGAACGGACCTAGCCTGCCCTATAGCAAAATTTGGACCAGTACGTAGACGAAGAACGCTAATAGGACCAAAACGACAACCGTCCCAATCCTCCAAAGCTGCCGGACCAAAGTGGTTGCCGGAGCAAGTTCCGTGACGATGACTGCGGAATTCGGGGAGACGGGATCATTTTGGGCCGCTCTTCGTTTGCCCGCTTCCTCCGCCTCCTGTGCCTCGTTATGGTCGTGCAGGACCTTCCAGGTGGCTGTGCCCTCATTTACGTTTTCGAACCACCCGCAACGGCTGCACGAATAGGTCGCCCACATGGTGCCTGTCATTGAATCGCGCTCCACTCGGAGGGATCCGCGACAACGTGGGCAAGAACTAGAATCTGACACGCGCCTCCTCGCTTGACCCACGACCAAAGTAAGTCTGCATGCTGCGCATCCTGTACCCAAACGCGCACTAACACAACGCGCCGGGGCGCGGAAATATCTGCGGGTTGTTGCAGCAGTCGGATGCCCATTGTGCTACCGTTGTCGGCGATTGGTGGGAGTCATCTGCGGAATCCCGCGTAAATTGCCAACGGCATGTTCTAGATTGCGGCAGACCCGGAGCAGGCGACATGCGATATTTTCGTTTGGTGGTTTTGGTCCTGATCGTCGGGATCGAGCCCGGCTCGGCGCCTTCGCTCAGCGCCGAGGAGGTGGTTGCCGCGCCGGCTCCGGTCTCGTTCGCAAAGGAGCTCGGTAGGACCTTCGCCCACCCGCGCTGCATCAACTGTCACGGCTTCACCACCAAAGGCAGCGCTGTCGCGAAGAAACACGCACAGCGTTCTCGCGACTGCAAGTCCTGTCATTTTCCGACCTGGAAGGCTCCCAAGCCTGCGTTCAGCTTTACCGGCATCTCGCCCGAGGAGATGTGCCAAAGGATCAAGCGAAACACGCCGGACCTTGCAAAGATGGCAAAGCACCTTAAGAAGGACGGCGCGATCATCTGGTCACTGGTTTCCGGGCGCCTGTTCGGCCGCAATCTCGAACGCGCACCGCCCGGCAATCGCAAGACCTGGTTCGCCATGATCGACCGCTGGATCGCCGGCGGCCGCCGCTGTCACAATCCCTGACCGCTCGGGACGTTCTTGTTCCCATTGGCGCTGGCACCGAGCAGCGGAAGATTGTGCTGTGGTGGGTTGCCAAAAGATGAGGCCATGGTCGGGCCTGGGGTGGTCGGGGGATCGACCGAGGGTGGGGGCGCCGGATGGGACCCATTGCGCGGTGTCGTCCGTTGAGAGTGGTCAGGGGCGCACCCTTACGTGCTGGAGGACATGCCCTTTGATGTCAGGTATTTCCGCTACACCCCCGCAAGCGGAAATTGTTGCCGGCGCTGGTGAACGTCCGCTGATCCCCAAGACCGGACATTAAGCGAATCTCGGATAAACCATGCGTACGATGGCGGATTCCGGCCCTATGGAGGGAATTGGATGGCCTTCGTGTTGGATTTGGTTGTCAAGCACTTCTGGCCTTTGTGTCATAGCCGTTATTCGATCACGATGGGCGATAGAGTGAGAGCAATGTGGGAAACATCGGTGTAGGCATTATACTGGCGAAATTCTGGCGAAAATAACACGGCAAAAACGGTGATCTCGATGCGCACGCTACGCCGCACCCTTATTCTTTGCGCCACCATGCTCGTGCTGGGAAGCGCGCTCGCGTCCGGTGCAGAGACTAAATCGAAGGCCCAGCGCGAGGCCGAGATTCAGCGCTTGCGCGCCGAGCTTGCCTCGATGCAAGACCGGATGGCGGAACTGGAATACCGCCAATCCCAGGAAGCGGCGAGACAGTCCGGCCAACTTTCCGGCTCTGGCAGGAGCAAGGTGGCCGGTGGTGCGGTCGTAGGTGGTGCTCTGGGGCTGGTCGGAGGCGCGATCGGCGGCGCTCCGGTACTGGGGTTAGTCGCAGGCGCCGCCGCGGGAGCTGGCGCGGGGTATCTGAGCCAACAATACGATAAGCAGAAGCGTTAGGTCGCGCCGGTTCTCTCGCGGCGGGCCCCGCCTATTTTGCAGGACACGGCCATTTCGCCACCAGCGCCCGCACCAAGCCGTCGATCGGCTTTTCGGTCATGTATTTTCGATTGACGCGCGCCCAGGCAACAAAGGCCCGGACCGCCTCTATACGCGATAATTGCCGGTTGGCCGGTGGGCATACGATGTGGCCCCGACCGGCGCCGAGCCCCCTGTGATAGTGCGCCGCCCCAGTGAAGAAACCGAAGCAGAAATAGATGGCTTTGTCGCGCAATGGATCGGTCTTGCGTGCGGCGCACAGATTGTAGAGATGCTGGGTGGTCAGCATCTTGAAATCCGCCCGTTTGACCGTGTTGGCCGCGGCCGGTCCGCCGATCGACACGATCAGCAAGACTGCAATAAACCATCTCATCCGAATTCTCCAGATAACCCTAATTCCAGGGAAATCGTACCACCGTTGCACCGCCCAAAGGACGGTAATTCTTCAGCAGCTGAGCGCTGATCGGATGTTGCAAATCGGCCCACGCTTGGAAGTCTATTCGGTCTCTCTTCTCGCCATCGAGACACACATCGCGAGAGCTGGAAGGCTTCGGTGTTGGCGAGCGAACAGACGTGGTCGCGCACGTCCTCATCGATGTCGCGGGAGACCTTCCGGGTGCGGCGTCACGAACTGCCAGTAGATCCGCTAGATCAGCCGGTGCTTGCCGGCGTGATCCCCCCGTCGAAAATAAAAAATTTCTGCGCGCAAGAAGTCAGGCCCGGAAACGGTGCGGCGCGGCAAGGGCGTGTAAATGGACACTCTTATAATCAAACCCATGGACGGCCTGAGGGTGGTCAGGGGACTCGACCGGGGGCGGGGTCGCCGAATGGGACCCATCGCCGCCTTGTCGTGCGCTGTCGTCAGGAAGTGCGCTCCCTTACGTGCTGGCGGACATGCCCAGTGCTGTGGGGGATGTCCGCTTTACCCCCGAAAGCGGACATATTGATCTACCGGTCGAATGTCTGCTTTTAGCCATAAGCGGACTTTCGGTGACGGCTGAATCAGACGTCTGTGGGCTATGAAAGTTCGTCCAACAGTGTTTTCGCGTCCTTGAGGTCCGGCGTGTCGAACCCCTCAGTGAACCAGTCGTAGATTGGGGCGAGCAGATCACGGGCCTCGGCTGCTTTGCCCCGTGCCTGCCACAGACGGGCCAGAAACGTTGCTGCTCGGAGCTCCAGTGATTTGGCTTCCTGATGGCGCACGGTGGCCAAAGTCCGCGAGAAAGCCTTCTCCGCTTCCGCGTGACCGTCATCATGCTGTGTCAGCACGGGCTCCCCCGTAATGCGATGCAGTTCCGCTTCCCACCAGGGCCCCTTGTTTTTTTCCAAAATTACTCTGACGATGCCAATTTTCTTGGCCGCGGCGCAGCCCTGTTCGCTGCTGACATTTACTGTGACAGGCGATATAAATCAATTGACTCCTTTGTGCGCATACGGAGGTAAATCATTATGCGCGCGGTCTGTCGCGTTCTTGCAGTTGCCGTCATTTTGTCCGCCGCGGTCGGCTGTGCATCACCCACGAGGTTACCGGCGGTCCCGAAAGGTCTGACGACTAAGGCCACCTTAGGCAATATCCAGGACGCTCGCATATTCCCGACCAGAAACACTGGGGATTTCGTCCGGATCATGACGGGCTCGGTGAAACGCGAAATGGCCTATCGTGCCAAGAACGGGCTCGGCACGGCGTTGCCGACGGCAAACTTTCTTGCCATTTCCGGCGGCGGCGAGGACGGTGCGTTCGGGGTTGGCCTGCTCGTCGGCTGGACCGAATCAGGAAAACGCCCGAAGTTCAAAGCCGTTACCGGGGTGAGCACAGGCGCGCTCATTGCACCGTTCGCTTTCCTGGGCAGCAAGTATGACAAAACAATCAAGGCGTTATATACCGATGTGGATCCGGACAGTATTTTCAGAAGCCGGGGAATCATAGCGGGTTTGTTAAATGACGCGCTCGCGGATACGCAGCCTCTGCGGCGTCTTGTTCGCAAATACCTCACAAGAGAAATCCTGAGCGAGATAGCGCGCGAGTATCGAAATGGGCGCGTGCTGCTTATTGGCACCACTGACCTGGATGCAAAGATTCCGGTGTACTGGAACATGGGCGCAATTGCCGCCCATGGTACGCCCGAATCGCAACGCCTCTTCCAGGAGGTGCTGATCGCATCGGCGGCGGTGCCGGGCGCATTTCCCCCGGTCATGATCGAAGTGACGGCAGGCCGCAAGCGATACCAGGAAATGCATGTCGATGGCGGCACCATCTCTCAATTGTTCCTCTACCCTACCGGGCTCGAAGTGAGAAAAATTGCGCTTCGTGCCAAAGTGCCCCGCAAACGCCGGGCATTTATCATCAGGAATTCGAAGCTGGATCCGAGCTGGGTTAGTGTGAAACGCCAAACCTTGAGCATCATAGGAGTAGCCGTTTCCGCGCTGATCGCCGCGCAGGGCAATGACGCCATCGTGAAGCTCTATTTGGCAACCAAGCGTGATGGCATCGATTACAACCTTGCCTACATACCAAAGTCGTTTACTAGAGAGGCGAAAGAACCTTTCGAAAAGGCCTACATGAATGCGTTGTACCGAGTCGGATACGACTTGGCGCGCAAGGGTTATCGGTGGCGCAAGGCACCGCCCGGCTATTCGCGATAGCCGCCAAAGGTCTCCGCAACGGGGCCGATCGTCCCTTCCGCCAGAGACCACCGTAGCCTCAGGGCGCCCGGTAAAAGCGCAGTTGGATCCGGCCGGATATCGGCAGGCGCACATCAAAACGCCGTTGTTCGAACCCTTCGGGGCAACTCGGTCCGAGACTGCTGTATTCACGGTGAGCGAAGTCGCGGGACGGACTAACGCAAATCGGGCGAAATTTCGCCGCCTGAATTGGCCAGACCCTTTTGCCAAGCTTCTGCCGAGCAAAAAAGTAGTACTTGCCTCGACCCGGCAGCTATCGGCGGATCAATACTCGGCAGGTCTTGCCCGGAACCTCGTACCAACCCCTGGTGATAAATCGTTGGTTCTCCCAGCGAGCAAGGGCAACCTCGATCGCTTGATTTATATCGGCGCAGGCAACGAGTTCGGCACTCGCTTTGGGTTCGCTCGACATGACGGTCGCGGCCGCTACGGGAAGCAGCAGCAACATCCCGATTGAAGGCTTTCTGATCCCAATCATCGCATCCCCGCATCCACGCGCATTGTTTGTTGCGACTTGCAAAATTCGCTTCTGCGGTTGGTCGATATGATATCCGACAACGTTGGAAACTCATCGGCGAAATTGAGGTCATGGTTAACCGGAAGACATTGATCTGCCGCGACGAATTAGTCGAACTGTTAGGTTGGTCTGGATCTGATCTGAGCTGGATACTGGTCCAGCTCTCTCCCGGAGACTGGTACCGCAATCGGGGTCAGGCCAATTGCCGGAAAGCCTGCGGGCGACCTATTCTCTGACAAGTGGCCTCCCAACAAGGGCGCGGTGTCCGGTGAGTATTACTTGCCAATTTCAAGGTTCC
>JAPULJ010000456.1 GCA_027295145.1 Alphaproteobacteria bacterium
AGCCCGGGCCGCCGAAGCCCGCTCGGCGCTGGCGGTGGCGGCGCCAGACGATAACGATCGCGACGACGATCGCGACATCAAGGATGGGGACTGCGCCGCATGACCGTCGAGAAGATCGCCCAAGCGCTGGAATCGAACCTCACCGCCTTCGCCGGGCTCGGCGCCAAGGTCGCCTTCGATTTGGGCACGGAGGGCGCGATCGCGATCGACGCCACCGGGGCGCCGCCGGTCCTGTCCGACCAGCCGGACGGTGCCGACTGCACGATCCGGATTTCGGCGGAGAATCTAGTCAAGCTGATCGACGGCGAGCTCAACGCGATGATGGCTTATACCCTGGGCAAGCTGAAAATCGACGGCTCCATGGGGGTCGCGATGAAAGTCGCGGCGCTGCTCGAGGAGTAGCCGGCTATCAGGCGTCTTCCGCGGTCGCCTGTCCCTGCAATCCGAAGAAGGAGTCGTCCTGGTAGGCCTGGGGCAGCTCGATGCTGTCGGCCACCAGCCGGATCTTTCGTGCCGGCTTGCCGCGCACGATGCGGCCGCTGTGCGGCGAGGGCACGGCCGGGGCGGTCAGGGGATAGGCGTCGGCGGCTGTTTTATGGGGAACGTGTCGTGATCCCCTCAGCCTTCCCGGCCGAAATGATTTGTTGAATAAAAGTTTCGGCTATACAATTAATAGGTCGAAAGATCTCTAATGGGTTATGGGAAAAACGGCAAACTACGGCCACTACACGAGATGTGGATGCAGCGAGCGTGCTGTCGGGAAACCGCAAAGGGTAATCCGGGATATCGCAGTGGGAGGGCAAAATGGCGAAATATGTAATGTCAAATCGCCGAGCGGGTAAGTTTACGGATGAGGCCAAGATGGCGTCGCGCAAAAGCCTCGAAACATCCTTCTCACAAATCAGCAATTCGGTAGATGTATTTGGAGACAAGGCCAAAGGTGAGACCTCGCGACGGACTATCTTCTTTATGGCCGATCCCTCCGAAATTGAATCGAAACGAGAGGCGTTCGGCCCTGATGTCATAATCGAACCAGAAATCGTTCATCACAAGATGCTGGACAATTTCTCCTTTGATTTAATGAAAGCGGTTCCCTTGGACCTCGTGCCCGCGTTTAGGCAGGAGGCGGCGGATCAACGGTTCTTGGGAACCCAAAGAGAGACCGTCGTGACTGTCAGGGGCAACAGAAGGCTCCTGCATGGCGTGGAGGTGCTGCTATTCCTTTCGGGACCGGGCGGCCTTCGAGAGCGTGTGGAGCAAAGGACAAATTCAAGAGGCAAGGCGCGTTTCAAATATGCTTCATTCTTCGAAGTGCTAGGTTTGGTCGCATCCCCATATGGAGGGTTTTGGCCCAAGATGGTTCGGGGGGGCGGTAGCAGGATCGATGTTGATTGCGCACCGCTACCAAACGACGGTCCGTCCGGTTGGTGGCATCGCATAATGGGGATCCTCTACGATCCAGAATACGGTATGTCCTCAGATGGAACTCGTATCGGTGTGGGCGTTATCGATTCTGGCTACGGACCGCATCCCTCTCTAAATGGGTTCAACGATTGTGGTGCGATTATTGACGGAACCGAACTGACGGACCCGAACGATGGTAATGACAGCGGCAGTCACGGGACACACGTTTGCGGCATCATCGGCGGACGCCACGCGACCGATGGTTTCGGCGGTATTGCCCCCGCAGCAGACCTGTATTCGGTACGCGTATTTCCCGCAAATGGAGGGGCCAACCAAGGCGACATAGCGGATGCTATCGATCTCTTGTCTAACGACAAGTCGGTTCATCTCATCAACATGAGCCTTGGAGCGCTGTCAGGCTCTCAAATCGAGAGAGATGCGATCATCGATGCCCTTGAAAGAGGGACCCTGTGTATCTGTGCTGCCGCAAACAGCGCCGGGCAAGTAGAATATCCGGTAGCTTTTCCCGAAACGGTTGCAATTTCAGCACTTGGAAGGCTGGGAAAAGTGCCTACAGATTCATTTCCAGCAATCCCATCAAATCCGGACCTATTTGGAAACGATCAAATATATGCGGCCGATTTTACATGTTTTGGCCGGGAAATTATTTGCGGCGGCGGTGGGGTTGGCATAATCTCAACGGTGCCAGAGCGGCATGGGTATGAAAAGCCATACGCCGCCATGAACGGCACGTCCATGGCAAGTCCAGCAGTGTGTGCGGCGCTCGCGATCTTGCTTTCAAAAGATGACGCGTATATGTCGATGGGGATGAACAAGGCACGAGCAAAATACGCTCGCTCTTTGTTAACTGCGAAGTGCAAGGATGTGGGGCTGCCTAGAGAATACCAAGGAAGAGGTGTGCCGTTCAAGAATTCTTGAGGCCGAGATAGTAAAAATAGGGGCGATTGAACCTAATGGTAGCATCGAATGTCTGAATATCTGATCGCGGTCAAGAGACACAAGCGCGATTCGGCGCCGCCGAATTGGGAAGAAATGCTATCCGACATTCAAGGGCTGATCCTGAAAAATGCTGGCCGAAGCCGTCGCGTGCGCGTTGATGCGACCCCAGAGGCAATTGATGAAGCGCGGAAACGCCTATCGGATAGTTGCCATATCGAACCTGTAATGCACCATCATCCGGTTTAGGAGGATCCTGGACCGGCATGGCAGTACTCTATTGTGCACCGTCAGCGCCGACTGCACGATCCGGTTTTCGGCGGACGACTTGGCCAAGTTGATCGACGGCGCGCTCAATCCGATGATGGCCTATACCCTCGGCAAGCTGAAGATCGAGGGCTCCATGGGCATCGCCATGAAGGTCGCCGCGCTGCTCGAGGAGTAGCCGGCTATCAGGCGTCTTCCGCCGTCGCCTGTCCCTGCAATCCGAAGAAGGAGTCGTCCTGGTAGGCCTGGGGCAGTTCGATGCTGTCGGCCACCAGCCGGATCTTTCGTGCCGGCTTGCCGCGCACGATGCGGCCGCTGTGCGGCGAGGGCACGGCCGGGGCGGTCAGGGGATAGGCGTCGGCGGCCGCGTAGTCGCAGAGCAACAGCCGGCGCGGCCGGTCCGAGCGGTTCGGCCC
>JAPULJ010000457.1 GCA_027295145.1 Alphaproteobacteria bacterium
C
This sequence comes from Alphaproteobacteria bacterium, assembly GCA_027295145.1. Classification (GTDB taxonomy): domain Bacteria; phylum Pseudomonadota; class Alphaproteobacteria; order JAPULJ01; family JAPULJ01; genus JAPULJ01. The sequence continues at coordinate 2 of JAPULJ010000457.1, forward strand.
CGATCAGCCGGCGGGCCAGAATCTGGCCCTGGGGATTGGCGAGGTTGAGCGTGATCGAGCGCTTATTCCGGTTCGCTGCATTGAAATAAACGCTCTCGATCGTCTTCTTGCCGGCAGTGTCTTTCAGATAGGGCGGGCCCCAGCTTCGCACGTCGTCGCCAATCCCCGGACGCTCGACCTTGATCACATCGGCGCCGAGATCGGCCAAGACCTGGGTCGCGGTCGGACCGGCAAGGATGCGGGTCAGATCGAATATGCGAATGCCGTGAAGGGGTCCGGGCATGGCGAGAGTATTAGGGCAGGGAGCGATGGGTCTCAAGGCGCCGGAAGTCGGATGATCCTGGAATTAACAATTTCTGCATTGATGCTGTACCTGTGTAGATCGTACCGCTAGTCTCCCGCGCATTGATGGGAGGGCGAATACGGGGCCGTATATTCACGTGAAAGACATTCTCGAAGGCATCGTTTCGGCGAAGAATCGCAGTGGTTTCGAATACTGGATGTCAAAGCGGGCAGGGCGTTGCATGCCTTCGCGCGGCGATATCGATCCGGCCGAGTTCACCGAGCTTCTCCCGAATGTCATCCTGATCGATGTCAAACACGATCCGCTCGATTTCCGCTACCGGCTGATCGGCACAGTCATCGATGCACACACAAACGAGCCGATGACCGGTCGTTGGTTGTCTTCGATCCCCCACCAGCGCGATCCGAGCCGCATCTGGTCGGCCTGTAAGCGGGTGGTCGATGAACAGATTGCCCATTCCAGCGACGTGCCCTATGTCGGGCCAATGAATGATTTCGTGGTCTCGGAAGATATTTTGATGCCACTGTCAGACGACGGCGAGACGGTGGATATGATATTCGTCGTCGTGGACTATCTGCGCGAAGCAGACCTACCGCAAAATCCCGCCGAAAATAAAAGCTGATCCCACAAGCCGGGATCCGGCTTCCGGCAGGCGCGATCTTAAACAAGCTCAGGAATAGTGATATCCATTTAGCCTGCGTCCAGAGCGTCCAGAGCGCCCTGTAGGATGTAGGCGGCAGCCAGCTTGTCGACGACCTGCGCCCGGCGCTTTCGGCTCATATCGGCCTCTTCGACAAGCATGCGCTCGACGACAGCGGTCGATAGCCGCTCGTCCCAGAATACGTAAGGAATGCCGAGAACTTTTTCGAGATCTAGCGAGAACTGGCGCACCGACTGACAGCGCGGACCTTCGCTGCCGTCCATATTGATCGGCAATCCGATCACCAGCCCGCCGATTACGTTCTCTTCAACCAGCGCGGAAATGCGTTCGGCATCCTTGGCGAATTTGGTGCGGCGGATGGTTTCCAGCGGTGAGCCGATCGTGTAGGCGCTGTCCGAGATTGCCAGACCGATGGTCTTCTTGCCGACATCGAGGCCGAGCAGGCGCAGACCAAGCCCCAGGCTCAATTTGAAATCAATTAAAGAAACATCCATCGCTCTGCTCAATTGCGTGGCAGGACATCGAAAGACAAGGGCCGAGCAACATCAGTGTTCATGTCGTGTGCGCAGACGCCGGCTTGCCTGGGAATTAGCGTGATGATAAGTAGCAGTATCTCTCTCAATAATTTCTAAACACACCGGAAACCCCGCCATGGCGCTCGACGAGGCCACGGTCCGCAAAATCGCCCGCCTCGCCCGAATCGAAGTTCCCGACAATCAGCTCGGGGACCTTGCTGCTGAGCTTTCGAACATCCTCGACTGGGTCGAACAGTTGGGAGAGGTCGATACCGACGGCGTCGCGCCGATGGCCAGCGCCGTTGATATCGTGCTGCCCATGCGGGCCGACGAAGTCTCCGATGGCGGCTACCCCGAAAAGATGCTGCAGAACGCTCCGGATGGAACAATGGGCTTTTTTACTGTGCCCAAGGTGGTCGAGTGAGCCCAAGGTGGTCGAGTGAGAGAGCGGAGCTAAAATTGTGAGGGATAATAGAGATCGTTGCGAGGCTTCGGCATGACCGCTCTCAATGAGCTCGGCTTGGCCGAAGCGCGCGACGTTCTTGGTCGGGGGGAGGCGAGTTCGATGGAGCTCACCGAAGCGCATATCCGTGCCGGTGAAGCAGCCCGTCCGCTCAACGCCTACATTACCGAAACCTTCGAACGTGCCCTGGAGATGGCCGCTGATGCCGATGCGCGCCGCGCCAAGGGCGAATGCGGGATTCTTGAAGGCCTGCCGGTGGCGGTCAAGGATCTGTTCTGCACCGATGGCGTGCTAACCACCGCCGCTTCCCACATTCTTGACGGTTTCGTCCCGCCATACGAATCGACCGTGACGGCCAATCTGTGGCGCCAAGGCGCGGTCATGCTGGGCAAGACGAACCTCGATGAGTTTTCCATGGGTTCGTCGAACGATACCAGCTACTACGGGCCGGTCGAGAGCCCGTGGCGGCGCCCGGGGGATAACCGGCCGTTGGTTCCCGGCGGCTCTTCGGGCGGCTCGGCGGCGCTCGTCGCGGCCCGGGCGGCGCCGGCGGCGATCGGTACCGACACCGGCGGTTCGATCCGCCAGCCGGCCGCCTTTTCGGGCATCGTTGGGCTCAAACCGACCTATGGGCGGTGCTCGCGTTGGGGCGTTGTCGCCTTTGCCTCCTCGCTCGATCAGCCGGGGCCACTGACCCGAACCGTTCGCGACGCCGCCCTGATGCTGCGCGCGATGGCCGGCCACGATGCAAAGGATTCGACGAGTGCGCCGATACCGGTTCCCAATTTCGAAGAGAACATCGCGTCCGGGATCAAGGGCCTGAAAGTCGGCATCCCCAAGGAATATGTCCTGGACGGAATGCCGCCGGAGATCGACAAGCTGTGGCGTCAGGGTATTACCTGGCTCGAGGAGGCGGGAGCGCAGACCAGGGAAATCAGCCTCAAGCACACCAAATACGCGCTGCCGACCTATTACATCGTTGCCCCGGCCGAAGCTTCTTCCAACCTTGCGCGCTATGATGGCGTGCGTTTTGGGTTGAGGGTCGGCAACGGCGAGCTCGACGATATGTACCAGCGCACGCGCGGGCAGGGATTTGGTGTGGAGGTTCGCCGCCGGGTTCTGATCGGCACCTACGTGCTGTCCGCCGGCTACTACGACGCATACTATCTCAAGGCCCAGAAGCTGCGCACGCTGATCGCAGAAGATTTTACGTCCGCCTTCGGTGAGATCGACGTGATCCTCACACCCACCGCACCAAGTGCCGCATTTGCGGCCGGCGAGAAGTCAGACGATCCGATCGCCATGTATATCAACGACGTTTTCACCGTGCCCTCAAGCCTGACTGGCCTGCCGGCGATGTCGGTGCCGGCGGGATTGTCGGCCGATGGCTTGCCGCTCGGCCTGCAAGTGATCGCCAAGCCGTTCGACGAAGCCACCATGCTGCGCGTCGGCTTCGCGCTCGAAGCAGCGGCCGGCTTCGACGCCCGTCCCGATTTCGTGGCAGCCGGCTGAGGAGAGGGGGAATGGCACGGGCTACCGGCAGCAGACGCCTGGAAATACGGGCGCCACGCCTTGAGTTGTTCGTCAGCATCACCCGCGCCGGCTGGATATTCCTGTTACCGCCGGCGGTGTTCTGGATCGCCTTCGCGCTGTCGGTCTTCGGCATCTGGAGATGGCCGATGACGCAGTGGGCGGGCATGCCGGATTTCGTACAGACGCTTGGTCTTGTCCTGTGCCCGATCCTGACGCTGGCCTCGGGGATCGTGCGACTGCGCTGGGACCGCGGCTCGCCCCGGCGCATCCAGACGGCCGGCCGGCACACCGCCCTCGGCGCTTTGTTCCTGCTGCTGACGATACTGGCACTGCTACGGGCGGCATAGGCGATGTCAATGGCCCAGGGCAAAACAGGTGAGTGGGAGGTGGTGATCGGGCTCGAAATCCACGCCCAGGTCACCTCGCAGGCCAAACTCTTTTCGGGCGCCGCGACGGCGTTCGGTGCCGAACCCAACACGCAAGCCAGCTTCGTCGATGCTGGCTTCCCCGGAATGCTGCCCGTAATCAACAGGCATTGCGTCGAGCAGGCAGTCCGCACCGGGCTCGGCCTCAAGGCGCGGATCAACCTGGTCTCGGTCTTCGACCGCAAGAACTACTTCTATCCCGACCTGCCGGCGGGCTACCAAATTTCCCAATACCTGCAGCCGATCGTCGGCACGGGCGTGATCGAGCTCGATATCAAGGATGAAACGGGCGCGCCTCGTCGCATCGGCATTACGCGCCTGCATCTCGAACAGGACGCCGGCAAGAGTCTGCACGACCAAGACCCCAAGCGGACCTTCATCGACCTCAACCGCTCCGGCGTCGCGCTCATGGAAATCGTCTCCGAGCCCGACCTACGATCAGCCGAGGAGGCCGGCGCATACGTCCGCAAGATACGCTCGATCCTACGCTATCTCGGCACTTGCGACGGCAACATGGAAGAGGGCTCGATGCGCGCCGACGTCAATGTTTCGGTGCGCCGCCCGGGCGAAGATTACGGCACCCGCACCGAGACCAAGAACGTCAACTCGGTCCGCTTCATAATGGCCACGATCGAGCACGAAGCGGCCCGGCAGATCGCTGTGATCGAGGATGGCGGGACGATCGACCAAGAGACCCGGCTGTATGATTCGGCCAAGGGCATTACCCGGCCGATGCGCAGCAAGGAGGAAGCCCACGACTATCGCTATTTCCCCGACCCCGACCTGCTGCCCCTGGTGCTTGACGCGCAATGGGTGGAGGAGATCAAGGCCACCCTTCCCGAATTGCCGGATGAGAAGAAGATGCGGTTCATCGAGGATCTCGGGCTCTCGCCCTACGATGCCGGCGTCCTCGTTGCCGAGCGCGAGACGGCGGAATATTTCGAGGAAGCCGTCGGCACCGGGGGAAAGACTGCTCGCGATCCCAAACTCGCCGCCAACTGGATCATCTCCGAGCTGTTTGCCCGCTTGAAGAAAGCCGACAAGGAGATTGGCCAATCACCGGTCAGCTCTGGCGCCCTTGGCGGGCTGATCGACCTCATCGCCGACAACACTATTTCCGGGCGTATCGCCAAGGATGTCTTCGACGAGATGTTTGAGACGGGCAAGAAGGCAGTCGAGATCGTCGAGAAGAAAGGCCTCAAGCAGATTACCGACACCGGCGAAATCGCGACGATCCTCGACAAGATCATCGCCGACAATCCCGGACAGGCCGCGCAGTACAAAGCCAACCCCAAGGTCGTCGGCTGGTTCGTCGGCCAAGTGATGAAAGCGACCGGCGGCAAGGCCAACCCCAAATTGGTGAATGAGTTGATCGCGAAGAAATTGGGAGGGTAATCTCCCAGCGTATGTGGAAGAGGAGGCGACATGGCCGAGACCAGACGCGAGCGTCCGCAAAAACCTGAAGACTTCACCCGCGAGACGGTGATCGAGATCGAAGGCGTCCGCTCGATCGGAGCCGAGAGCGCCGAAGACATCGCCACGGCGCTCAACCGTAGCGGCTACACCAACTGGCGCGGCCACCAATGGGATGCCGAACAGATCATGACTTTTCTGGCCAACCCGGAGGTCGATCATCTGCGGCGGGAATTAAAACTGAAATGATGAGCCGGCCCGCACCCATCCCTAAACCAAACTCACCCCAGACTTGATCCGGTATCTGTACGCTTGAGGGTGAATGTCCCTACCAGTGGACCGGCTCTTCGTTCGAGACAGCGTTTTGCGACCCAGATCGTGAGAACGCTCGGCTGGAAGCGCGGTGCCTCAGCGATCGAAGACCCCGAAATTAGAGTCAGAATCATACGGGTCTACGAGGGTGCTCTTTTTTGGTTTGGCTTTGGATTGGACTTCGGAGTTAGCCGCCGCCGGCATCGGCAGGTTCAACTTGAGCACCTTGTTACGGTGAATCCAGGCAAACTGTTCGTCGAATGAATAGATCACACGGTATCGCGCCATCGATGCTTCGCTGTCGGACATGGAGAACCTGTTGTCGAGGATAAATTCATTTTCATCGACGGCCACGATCAGGATCGCGTGGATCAACCAATCGTCGACAACGACCGCCATGCGCATGTCGGTCGGCTCAACGCCGAAATGCTTCAGAATAAAATATTTGCTGATCACATAGTCTTCGCAATCGCCGCCTTTTTCGAAGAATTCGCGCGGAGAGGCCCAGTAGTCCTCGGTCCCGTAGTTGTCTTCGTCACTGCGGTAGGCAATTCGGTTTACGAAATTGTTGACCGCATCGAGAAGAGCCGGGCGCGCCAACCCCCATGCGCGCCATTCGAATTCCTGCCATTGCTCCGACCGGCAAAGCGCGGCCGATCCCAATGGACATAAGGCAGTTTGCGGCCGTTCGTCCGTGGATCGGGTGACCATGCGAACCCACTTTGGCAGGAGGCTCGCGCCACCTATCATATCCGCCGATCGGTCGGTGAACAGGGATTGGTGTTGAGAGGCGTGCACCATTGGCGCCAAAAATATAGTGATACCGGCGACAAACATCGCAATACACATTCGTTGCTGAATCCGCCACGGTGTTCGGTTGCGCATGATCCCCCCGGTCGCTGCTATGCCGCTTAAAATCTTCTCGTCTTTACCCCATACCGATTGTTTAGATATTATTATTGTGCAACATTTTCGTGGATTTGTCCACTGGCATACACGGTTATGGAGAATGTTGGCCCGCTGACTTCGAACGGACTAAGCTCTCAGGATTACGACCTCGGCATGATCGCGGAAGACGTCAGCGCCCACTGCGCACAAATTTCGCGCCGACATCTAAGAGCAGGGAAGCCCCAAGCGTCACCGCCACACCCCATCGACGCGGTCGTAGGCGCCGGCCCGCAAATCCTCCGCCTCGCCTGCTAACACCGCTTTGGCGATGCGTTCGGAAGGGGTGCGTGGGAGATCGTCGCGGAAGCTCCAGTAGCGGGGCACTTTGAAGTAAGCGAGCCGGTCTAGGCAATGTTTGGCCAGGGTCGCCGGGTCGGCCTGCGCGCCCGGTTGCAAAACGATATAAACCTTGACCTCCTCGCCGCGCAGATCGTCGGGCACCGGAAGGCAGGCGGCGAGATTTACCGAAGGATGGTCGGCGATGATTTCCTCGACCTCGGCAGCGGAGATGTTCTCGCCCGATCGGCGGATCATTTCCTTGCTCCGGCCGACATAGTAGACTAGGCCCTCATCATCCATGCGCGCGAGATCGCCGGTGCGGAACCATTCGCCGTGATGCGCCGCTGCGGTTGCCGCCTCGTTTCGGTAGTAGCCATCCATCATATTGGGCCCGCGCAGAAGCATCTCGCCGACCTCACCCGATGGCAACGCTTTGCCGTCCTCATCGGCAATCCTCGCCTCGCGTTCCGCCAACGGGCGACCGATGCACCCTGTGCCGACAAGCGCGTCGTGCTCTTCGAGCGAGACCGCGAGATCGCCGCCCGTCTCGGTCATCCCGAAGGCCTCGCACCAGGGTGTTCCCCAGCGGTCTTCGAGGGCCTTGTGCAGCCCCGGTGGGATCGCCGAGCACATGACCATGCGGACCTTGTGCGCGCGCTCGCTCGGATCGGTGGGCATTTTCATCAGCATCGTGGGCATGGCGCCGAGGCAGTAGAACCAGGTCACGTCGAGCGCCCGCACCTTGGCCCAGAAGCTCGACGGGTGGAATCGGTCGAGCGCCACCAGCCGGCAGCCGGCGAGGAGTGCGCAGGCGACATTCCATTGCGGGTCCATGTAATAAAAGGGTTGGGCGGTCAGCATCACCTCCTCGGAGCCAATGGAGAATGTGTTCACCAGCTTACGCGCCATCGCCAGCCAGTATGCGTTGGGCAGCATGCAACCCTTTGGCTTGCCCGTGGTGCCTGATGTGTACTGAATATTGGCGAGGTGGCGGCCGGTCGTAGAGAAGGCAGTCGGCCCCTCGTCGGTGGCAATTGCGGGAAGTGTTTCAGTGCCGCCGCCGCCGGTACCGTCGATTGAGATCAGCATCGGATTCGGCCCGCCAGCCTTGGCGATCAGAGTAAGCAGGGGGACGAACTCATCGCTGGTGATCACCGCGACACATTCGGCTTGGGCCAGCAGGTAGGAGGCATCGTCGTGCTTGTAGAAGATGTTTAGCGGCACCATCGTGGCGCCGATCTTCGACAGCGCAACCCAGGCCAGCGGATGCCATACGCAGTTCCGCAACATCACACCGACTTTGGCGCCGGGCTTGATCCCCAAGCTCACAAGGGCGTTGCCGATGGCGTTCGAGCGCCGGTCGAACTGCGCGAAGCTCAATCGCTCGCCTGTTTCATCGAAGTTGAGGAAAGGCCTGTCTGGCCACCGTTCACTGGCCCGCACGGCCAGCGTCTTCAAATCCTCGATCGGCGCGCCCGCTCGTATTGGCGTACTCAAGGGCCCTTCGCGCCTTCGGGGTAGAAAAGCCCGATCCAGTCGGCAACCATCGCCGGCTTGTCGGTGCCCTCGATTTCGATAGTGACCTTGTTGGCCATGCGGTAGCCGCCGTCGGCGCGCGGATCGAAGGCGCCCAGTACGAAGTGGGCGCGGATGCGAGCGCCAACGGGTACCGGCGCTATAAGGCGCATACGGTCGAGCCCGTAATTAATGCCGTAAGAAGTGCCTTGCGGCCATATGCCGGCCTCATGAGAGAAGTGGCTCAG
>JAPULJ010000458.1 GCA_027295145.1 Alphaproteobacteria bacterium
CAGCGGCCACCTCGCCAAGCTGCTGGACGGCGCTATGGTCGCGGTCGCCCGGCAAGGCCGACACCGCTACTACCGGCTCGCCAATTCTAAGATCGCACATGTCCTGGAGACGCTGGCGGTCGCTGCCGGCGGGACCACGGAGCCGCGAGGGAGCAAGCGCGCGGAGGCAGCGCGGCTTCGCGACGCGCGGACCTGCTATGATCACTTGGCGGGGCGCCTCGCCGTGAGATTGGTCCACTCGATGATCGATGGGGGCTACTTGGAGACGACTGTAGAGGATTTCACCGTGAGCGTTCGTGGCGAAGCGTTTCTGGACGGGCTCGGCATCGATTTAGCCGCCGTACGCAAGTCGCGCCGAGCCTTCGCCCGCCAGTGCCTCGACTGGTCCGAGCGCGAGCCTCATCTTGGCGGCGCGTTGGGGAAGGCACTTGCCGTGCAAATGTTCGATGAGGGCTGGTTGAAGCGTGTACAGCGCTCGCGGCGCGTTATCGTAACGGCTGCGGGGGAGAGCGCGCTCGAAACACATTTCCCCATCAGCCTGGTTCGGACGCAAGCGGTAGCCTGATCTTTATTGGTGCATAACACGCAAAGGCGGGACTAATGACCGCCATTGCAGTGTCTGCTTACATTGGAGGTGTGCTGCGCTTAGAGTCCCTGCAGGACGGCCTCGGCGCTGGAGACATCGAAAGCGCCGGGCTGCTCGACATGGAGCGATTCGACGACGCCGTCATTGACCACCATGGCGAAACGCTGGGCGCGCTTGCCCATGCCGAAGCCACTGCCGTCGAAGCTCAGGCCCAGCGCATCGGCGAACTCGGCGTTGCCGTCGGCCAGCATCATCACCGCGTCGCCGACATTCTGCTGCTGGCCCCAGGCACCCATTACGAAAGCGTCGTTGACCGCAACGCAGGCGATCGAATCGACGCCCTTGTCCTTGAACGCGCCGGCGTTGGAAATGTAGCCGGGCAGGTGCTTGGCCGAGCAGGTCGGCGTAAAGGCGCCGGGGAGGGCAAACATTACAACCTTCTTGCCGCCGAAGATTTCCTCGGTGGTGATGTCGGCGAGCCCGTCCTTGGACATATGCTTGAGAGTAACCTGGGGCACCTTGTCCCCGACATTGATGGTCATTGCACGTCCCTATTCATTGCAGCTTTATTTGCGCCGTCGTCGGCCTGAATCCCGGCGTCCGGTTCAGATCAGAAAGGTAATGGTTGATCCTTCGAATACTAGCCCCGAGCGGATGGTATGAGCTATTTCTCTAAATCTGCCGTTGTCACGCCACGGGCGCGCGCGATGGCAGCGAGGACGGAACTTCGGGAAAGCAGTTCGGGCAGCAGGATGCCGTTTGGTGCGCTTGGCCCGTAGACGATGTTGAAGGGTATTCCGTAGCGGCCGTAATAGGCGAGGTATTCGGATATCTTCGGGTCAGGCCTGGTCCAGTCGGCAACCATGGGGACGACCATACGGCCGTCCAACAGTCGCGCGATGGGCTGGCGGTTCAGCACCAGGCGCTTGTTGGCGAGGCAGGTGATGCACCATTCGGCGGTGACATCGACGAAGACCGTCTGTCCGGACTTCACAAGACGAGTGATTTCCGCCCGGTTGAAGGGGCGCCAGTTGCCCTTAGCGAGCACGTCCACGGGGCTGCCGGTAGTCGGCGGGAGCAGGCTGGGCACGGCGAACCCGGCGAGGGCGAGCGCCGCGGCACCGGCAGTGGCGGCCCCGCGCAATCCGCCGTGGACCCGGCGCCGTGTCCATAGGACCGCCAACACCGCCAGCAAGATGAAGCCGACCGCCCAGGCCGCAGCCGGGCTATTCTGCACCGCCAGCACGCTCAGCAGCCAAACAGCGGTTCCCGCCAGGGCAAACCCCAACACCGCCTTGAGCAAGACCATCCAACGGCCTGGCTTGGGCATTCGCGTTGCCAGACCCGGCAGGGCCGCGATCACGAAGTAAGGGATGGCAAGTCCAATCCCCAGGGCGGCGAAGATAGCGAAGATTTCCCCCGGCCCCCGCGCCAGTGCGAAGCCGATGGCGGTGCCGAGGAATGGCGCCGAGCAGGGCGTCGCCAGCAAGGTGGCGAAGGCGCCGGACATGAACTCGCCGCGCAGGCTTGCCGGTTTGCCGACATCCCCGCCCGCCGCCAGTGCCGCATCGCTCACCGCGCCGGGCAGCCTGATTTCAAACAAGCCCCAGATATTCGCCGCGAACAGCGTCACGACGACGGCCATCGCGATCAGGAACCACGATTGTTGGAATTGAATGCCCCAGCCGATGGCCGCGCCGGAAAATTTCAACCCGACCATGACGGCGGCGAGCACCATGAAGGCGGTGAAGATACCGCTGGCGGTAACCAGGAAGCGGGTGCGGACCTGGCGGCGCTCGGCCCCGCCTTGGCCGACAACGCTCACCAGCTTGAGCGAGAGCACCGGCAGCACGCAGGGCATGAAGTTCAATATCAGCCCGCCGAGCAGGGCGAATAACAGGATGCTCCAAAAGCTGATGGACCCTGGCTTATTTGTCGGCGCCTTGGCAGGCTCCACGTTGGCGGTTTTCTCGATCGCCCTTGCGCCATCGACGATGGTCAGCGTGAGGGCGGCGCCGACGATGTTAGGGGCCTTCTCGCCAACTTTTCGCACCGGCACCACAAGACGAACCCGGCGGCCTCCTTCCAGAAGTGCAATTTTCGGCGGGCCGAATTCGATCAACCTCGGTCCCTCGACGAAGATGTCGGGTTTGGCGAAGGGTCTGGTCGCCCGTGCGGTGACAATTAATTGTCCAGAGGATGCAGTCTCGCGCGCCTCGATGCGCTCTACCGTGATGCCGGCGACGGCCTCGCTTTTCGGCACTCGTGCGCGGTAGCGGTCAATCTGGTAGGCGAAAGCCGATGTCTGCGCCGGGCCGGCCGGCAGGTCGAGGGCCAGCGTTGCGGTATAGGGGATGCAGATCTCGGCGCAAGTCAAATAGTCGACCTTGGCCCGCAACCGCGCCGGTTGGCCGGGTTGGGACAGGCGGACGGTGAGCGGCAGGATGACTTCCTTCTTGTAGCCGCTGGTATTGTAGCCGAGTACGGAGAAACGCTGGGGCGCCGGCCAGGCGATCGTGGCGTTGCCCACATTGCGCGAACCCGACCAGTCGATGCGCGGTGGAAAACCTGCATCTCCTGGCGAGCGCCAGTAAATTTTCCAGCCCGGCCTCATCTTGAATTCGAGTCCCAGACGCAACGTCTGCGCGCTGCCCACGCGCGAAGTTGCGGCGATCAGCCGCACCTTCGTCTGCTCGGTCGCCGACCAATCCGAAGCGGCCGCACGCGCCCTGCCCCCACCGGCGAGCGGGCCGGCGAGCACACCGGTGACAAGGACGACGAGCGCCAGTATCACGCCGGAAACAGCGCCAGCAGCGCGGCTCTTTACAGTATGACCACAGCATCGGGTCACGGGAATTCGGCCTCTGCAATGGGTGTTGACGACACGGTTGCTAGAAATATAGGACGCCGGCCGTCAATTCGCAGTAAACTTCGCGTTAGCGCGGCGTCAGGGCTTCGCGGCGCGGTCCTTTCGAACGACACCACCGATCCTGCGGGTGATGGCCAAAAACGATCAGAAGAAGGGCTTTCTTACCGGTCAGCTGCTGATCGCCATGCCGCAGATGCCCGATCCACGCTTTGCGCGCACGGTCATTTATATTTGCGCTCATTCCGACGACGGCGCCATGGGGCTGGTCATCAACCGTCTGTTCGAGGAGCTGAGCTTCCAGGAATTGCTCGAGCAGGTCGGTTTGCAGGGCGCCGAGTTCACCAACGAGGTCCCGGTTCATTCCGGCGGCCCGGTGGAATCGGCGCGCGGGTTTGTCCTGCACTCGGCCGAATTCGTCCACGACGAAACCATGGTCGTCGACGAGGGAGTGGCCTTGACCGCCTCGGTCGATATCCTGCGCGCTATCGCGCACGGCGAGGGCCCCCGTCAATCTTTGCTCGCCCTGGGCTACTCGGGATGGGGACCAGGGCAGCTCGAAAACGAGATCCACGGCAACGGCTGGCTCAACGCCCCGGCCGATGACGATCTCCTGTACGGCGAACCGCTCGAAACCAAGTGGAAGCGGTCCATCGCAAAGATCGGCATCGATTTCAGCATGCTCTCGGGAGAATCGGGCCGCGCTTAGCCAACTCTAACTCAGCTCAAATCCAACAATTTTTGTTTTCGAATTTCGTTCACCGTGATTCAATCGGGCCGACGACAAACGCGGTTTGATTTTCTAGGGAGATGGGAATGGAAATACTGAGGCGGCTGTCCTGGGCCTATCTCGCGGGCTGCGTCGGCACGCTCGGTTTCTTCGTCGGGCTTTATATCGGCCTCAAGACCGGCGTCATGAAGCCGCCGGAGCAAGCCCTCGCCATGCTGACTTCGAAAGGTTTCTTCTACAAGCAGGTGGTGTGGGGCGGTGTCTGGGGCTGGTTGTTCGTCATCCCGCTGTTCAAACGCCAATGGTGGATCAGGGGCCCGATCGTCGGCACCCTGGCGACGATCGCTGCGTTGTTCTATTTCCGCACGACGTTGCCGCCGGTTCAAATCATCGTCGGCGCGATCATCCTGAACGTCCTGTTCTGGGGCCTCACTGCCGCCCTGTGGCACGATCGGGTGATGCTCAAGAAATAAGTTACCGGTTAAATTGCCCGGCGATATCGTCGTAGGCGGGCAGGGCTTTGATGGGACCGAGTGCTGCCAGTGTCAGCGGCCCCTTCGTCAGCCGGGCGCCGATGCGTTCGATTGCGGCGCGGTCGACTTCATCGATCTTGGTGAGTATTTCGGCGACCGGGATGGGCCGCCCGAAGACCAGCATCTGCCCGGCCAGTTGCTCGGCGCGCGCGCCGGTACCTTCGCGCGACATCAGCACCGAAGCCCGCATCTGGGCGCGAGCGCGGGAAATCTCTTCCTCACCGGCGCTCTGCGCCAGTTCTACCAACTCGCCAGCAACCACCTTGGTCAGCTCGTCGAGCTTGTCGGCGCCGGTCCCCGCATAGACGCCGAACAGTCCGCCGTCCCGGTAGGCGGAACTGAAGCTGTAGATGCTGTAGACCAGCCCGCGTTTCTCGCGCACCTCCTGAAACAGCCGCGAGGACATGCCGCCGCCGAGCATCGTCGAAAACAGGCCGAGCGCATATATATCGGTATCGACGTTGGCGATACCGGGCAGGCCGAACACGATGTGGGCCTGTTCGAGCTTGCGCGTGTGGCGATACTCGCCGCCTTGATACCGAGCCGCAACCGCGCTGTTTCCGGGCCGTGCCTGCAAGCCCGCCAGATGCTGCTCGGCCAGCGCCGACAGGGTGTCATGATCGATCCGGCCGGCGGCGGCGAGGATCATGCGATCTGCTCCGTAGCCATCGCTCATATAGTTACGCAGAGTCTCGCGTGGCATCGCCTCGACGATTTCAGGACGGCCCAACACCGGACGGCCAAGCGGCTGGTCGGGATAGGCGGTTTCCTGGAAATGATCGAATACCACGTCGTCGGGCGTGTCCCTCGCCTGGCCGATCTCCTGCAGCACGACGTCGCGTTCGCGCGCCAATTCGTCCTCATCGAACAGCGAGTTCTGTAAGATATCGGCGAGGATATCGATGGCTAACGGAACATGCTCTTTCAGGACCTTGGCGTAGAAGGCGGTCGATTCGCGCGTCGTGTAGGCATTGAGGTGCCCGCCAACGGCCTCGATCTCTTCGGCGATGTCGCGCGCGGTGCGCTTCTCGGTGCCCTTGAACGCCATATGTTCAAGAAGATGGGAGACCCCGTTCTGCGCTTTGGTCTCGTCGCGCGCGCCGACCCCAACCCACAGCCCCAGCGAGACAGTCTCCACCCCGTCCATCGGATCGCAGGCCACGCGCAAACCGTTAGCCAGCGTCGATATTGTTGGCGCGGTTGCAGGTGGCGCGGTCATGCGGCGCACGCCCGGCCGGCGATGTACGCCCGCACCTGACCGAGATCGTTGGCCAGCACCTCGAAGCGTTCGGTGCGCTCGAAAAGATCGGCGAGGTGGGGCGGCAGCGCCGGGCGCACGCCGCTTGCCGCTTCGACGGCATCGGGAAACTTCGCCGGATGGGCAGTTCCGATAGCTACCATCGGGATCGCCTTGTCGCGCCGGCGGGTTCGCCCGGCCATGATGCCGACCACGCTATGGGGATCGAGGAGGATGCCGCTCTCGGAATGGATCTGCGCGATCGCATTTTTTGTCTCTTCGTCGTCGAGCTTGGCGCCGTCGAACAATTCGCGGACGCGCTTCAGGGTCTCGCTGTCGAGTGCGAACCGCCCGCTCTTTTTGAATTCCGCCATCAACTCGGCGATGGGCGTGCCCTGGCGGTCCAGCAGATCGAACAGAAGACGCTCGAAATTGCTCGAAACTTGGATGTCCATGCTGGGGCTGAGGCTCGGTTCTACCTCGCGTATTTCCATGATCCCGGTCTCCAGGAAGCGTGTCAGGATATCATTGCGGTTCGAGCCGACCACGAGCTGGCGTATCGGTAGACCCATCTGCCGTGCCGCGTAACCTGCATAGACGTTGCCAAAATTTCCCGTCGGTACGGCGAAAGCGATGCCCGTTTCCTGCACTCCCAGCCGCAGCGCCGCCCACACATAATAAACGATCTGCCCGGCGATCCGCGCCCAATTGATCGAGTTGACCGCCGACAGGCGTGTCTCTTTGCGGAAAGCTGCATCGGCGAACAGCGCCTTCAGCAGATCCTGGCAGTCGTCAAACGTGCCCTCGATGGCGATGTTGTGGATGTTGGCCGCGTCCACGGTCGTCATCTGGCGGCGCTGAACTTCCGAGACGCGGTCATGCGGGTGCAGGATGAAAACCTCGATCGATTTGCGCCCGGCCAGCGCTGCGATGGCCGCCGAGCCGGTGTCGCCCGAGGTCGCACCGACGATCGTCAGCCGTTTCCCGCGCGCCTCCAGCACATTATCGAACAAACGACCCAGGGGCTGCATGGCGTAATCCTTGAAGGCCAGTGTCGGCCCGTGGAACAGCTCGAGCAACCATTCGTTCTCGCCGATCTCTGTCAGCGGCGCGATCTCGGGATGATCGAACCCGGCATATGCGCCCTCAACAAGCCCCGCCAGATCCTTTCCGGCAATCGCTTCGCCGACGAATGGCGCCAGGATATGCGCCGCCAGCTCTCCATAAGATAGCCCGCGCATTTCGGTGAGATCACCTGCGCTGAGCGCCGGCCAACGCTCCGGCACATACAGCCCGCCATCCGCCGCAAGTCCAGTCAGCAGCACCTCGTCAAAGCCGAGCGCGGGCGCGGACCCGCGGGTACTGATATAGCGCAACGCGTGAACCCCTTGGTCGGAAGGCGTGCCTGATGGAAGCCGACGCAGGCGATCCTATACAGGATGCGGCCTCGCGCCGGAACCGGCTCGCGGCGATGTGCGCGATTGAATCAGATATATGAGATCAAATCTCTTTAAGTGTTTCAGATTTAAATTCTACATGCTGAAATCACGAAGCGAACCTCCATGTCGGTTTGTCGTTCGAAACCAGGTATGAATTGACAAAGCATACTAGGTCTGCTCCCGGCTGAGGCTGTTGAAGAAATGTCAAATTTGTAATTCGGAGGCTGGTTTCAATAACCATTTCTGCTGTTTACGCAGCTTGTCATGCAACCGAGTAGTCGACTGGCTGCGTCCACTCAGAATAGCTGTGTCGTTCCCAATAGACTTCAGTCAATTTCGTTGTGATGGTTCCAGGCTTGCCGGAACCGATGATCTGAGCATCAACTTTGCACAGAGGCATAATCCCGCCGGCGGTTGACGTGACAAATGCTTCGTCGGCACCCATCAGGTCCTGAACGCTCACTGCTCGCTTCTCCACGTCCAAGCCTTCAAGCGTGCACAACTCGAATACTGTCTGGCGCGTTATTCCTTCCAGGATGCCGCGATCGGGCGTCGCGAGCTTCCGATCCTTGACAACGAAAAGATTAAACCCCGAGCCTTCGGTGAGGTTCCCCTCGCTATCCCTCAGAAGCGGAACGTCACTATCGCTGTCGAACGCCTCGAAGAGACCGCATACCAAATCGAGCCACTGATAGTTCTTGATCCGCGGATCGAATGAATTCGGCGGGATGCGCACGCGCTCGCTGACAATGGCATGCAGGCCACGCTGCATCTGCTCCGGCCCGGCAATAGACCCGAATGCGATGGCGAACGCCATAAGGCGGTTTTCCGCTTCCCTAGGATCCCTGCTGAACTTCGGCGACGTGCCGCGCGTGCAAATCACCTGCACGTAAGATCTCTTTAGGCCTGAAAGCGCCACACAGTTGTTCAATATCTTCGCCACCTCTTTTTGAGAATACGGGATGGTCAGACGAAGACGTTGCGCGTTTAGAAAGAACCTTTCGAGGTGGAGGTCCAGTCGGAAGAACCTTCCGTCCCAAACATGCACGACATCGTAGGTGGCGTCAGAGCGCAGAAATCCCCAATCGAGAATCGAAACTTTTGCGTCTTTCATCTTGACATATTGCCCGTCAGAGAACGCGACGCCGGGCGGATATTTGTGCGGGTCGATGTATGAACTTGCCAGTTTGATATTAGCGGACATTGCAGGAAGTTCCTTCGATTGCGAAAGGATTATCGTCTAACGGTCATCAGCAAATGTAACGTGGGTCCGGTGTCAACGCGCGCATTGCTGCCCCAAAAGCGCCCTTATCGAGGCCCTTATCTTAAGCGGTCTGGCTTCCTGCCAGCAGCCTTTTTATCAGCAGAATACTGCCGATGAATGGGAATATGACGGTAATCAGTCCTGGAAAATAAAGCGTTCCGGCCAGTACTGGGAAGATAAAGTGGGCGATGCCATTGGCCACGCCGGGGCCGATCGCCACAAACCAGACGATAAAGTTGGCAACGGGATTTTTATAGATAAGCCCGAAGCCGGCGAGCACCCATATCCCCCCAAATAACAACACCATGGGCGCGAAGATCGAAAAATTTTCGCCAAACAAACTGCCGAATTTGCCGGCGAAATCGGTCATCGATTCTTCGCTCATATGAATAAGCTCGAAAGCGACAACTAGCAGATAGAGTGGCAGGATCGCCTGCGGATCGGCAGGTTTTTTATAGGTCGTAAATAGCCAGGCGACATAGCCGAGCGTAGCGGAGCCGCCAATAATAAATGTCGCCACCGGGCCGACATTGGTTAGCCCGAAATAAATCAAACCGGCGATGATCAGAGCGATAACGATGGGTGGTACGATTTCTTTTGTGGTCATTTTATTGCCTCTTTATTTATGCGCGGCCACCCAATGCTCCGAGAACCTGAACCGGCGGATCTTTGCTCCGCAGTCACGCGATCCTGCGACACAAACCGAACCATGCGCCGCCCATTTCCTTTCACGCCAGCTTAGGTGCAGAATAGCCGTATGATGGCAAAATCAAATCGAATGGTTACGGTTGGCGCAGCACAGCTTGGCCCAATCGCGCTGAAAGACAGCCGGGTGGAGGTCGTCGCGCGCCTACTTGATCTGCTGGACCGGGCGCACCAGCGAGGCTGCGATCTTGTGGTTTTCCCAGAGCTTGCCCTGACCACGTTTTTTCCCCGCTGGTATTTCGATAATCAAAC